>JBIKKU010000006.1:0-29082 GCA_044360245.1 Flavobacteriales bacterium
GTGATCGTAAAATCTTTTCCGTATTCACCTTTCAACTCAAATTCCTTTCCGTTGGACTTCATGATTTTCGCGGTAAAGTAATTTCCGCTGTTGATGAGTTGATTATAGCCAATGAACTGAAAAACAGCAAAAACCACTCCTAACACAAGTGTTACCAACAACATTACTTTATTGAGAGAGAGATTGTTCTTCTTAATGGCTTGAAGGGCCATATTGAGTGTCAGCGAAGAGCCGATAATCACACCGGTGGAGATCCAAAAAGCTTGGGGAAGGCTGATGTTCACCCAAAACTTCCCGCCTTTGGAAACAATAAAAGCACTCAAAAGCGAAGAAAAGAACATTACAATGCCGATGATTCCGATCCACAACATCAGTTTTTTGGCGCTTTGCTGAGGTTTTATTTCAGCAGCCCTGGAGTCGGCAGTGGAGGTAGTTTCGTTTACCATTTGTCAAAAACATAAATAAACTGAATGAGCGGCAGGTAGAAAAAAGATGCGAACATCAGTTTTCGTGCGTCTTTCAGGTCTTGTGTATTATGAAGTTTCAACGCAATTGCGTAGAAGAAATATCCGGAAATGACGCATACAACAACACTCAAAGGACCGGTAAGGTTCATCAAATACGGCGCAAGCGACGCGGCAATCATGGCTATGGTGAAAATCAAAATCTGAAAACTTGAGGTGTGATTGCGTCCAAATTTCGAAGGCAATAATCGATATCCTGCTTTGCGGTAATCATCATCGAGCACCCATGCAATGGCCCAAAAATGGGGAAATTGCCACATGAACTGCACAAAAAATAACATTCCTGGTAATAGACCAAAATGTCCGGTAGCAGCGACATATCCAAGCATTGGAGGAATGGCTCCGGGAAATGCACCGACAAAAACTGCCCAAGGAGAAACGCGTTTCATCGGCGTGTAAACAGCGACATAAGACACCAAAGCAAACAGGCCCAACACCGCGCTCAAGTAGTTGATGAAATACAAACAAATCAATCCGGAAATACCAAACACCAGGGAAATCCAAAATGCTTGCGAAACCGACATGGTGCCTTTCACCAAAGGTCGATTCTGCGTGCGTTGCATGAGTTTGTCGTACTCGCGTTCAATAATCTGATTGAAACCATTGGAAGAACCCGTAACCAGAAAACCTCCGACAATCATCAATGCGAAATCTCTTCCCACAAATTCATCCGCCATCAGGTATCCGGTAATGGCAGAAATCACCACCAAAAAAGACAAACGAAGTTTCGTCAGAACAATGATGTCCTTTAAACGAATTGCCGTACGCGTGGGGGTATATGTTTCCTGCACAATCAAGACCGAAGATCGGGGTCAAAGTTAGGAGAATTGCAGAACGTAGCGCCCGAAAAACGAAAAATTCTAACGATCTGTGTAGGAATTCCATATCCAGGCTGAAAGTCCGCCCATGATATAGCTTTCGGTATTCGAGCCGGCATTCACGGTTGACTTACGGTAAATGTGCGAAACGAATAAACGTAAGTTCCATTGTGGAACGGGTATCCATGAGAAACGCAGGCAATGGTAATACACGTCCATCTTCTTCCCTTGTGCAATGGTATTGCCATAATCTTGCGTGCGGTTGGCATAAGACTGATAAATGTTCCCGCCAAAACTCGCATTGGAAGAATCTGCACCATAGACGTAATTCACCATATGAAAATCAATTGCGAATTGCTTAAAGGAATAAGAAGCCTGTACCACAAACTCTTTAAAATTAGCACCCAGAGGATGGGCTAAAGGAAGATTGTTGTGACCATAATTCTGCTTAACCGAACCATGGGAATAGGTATAAGGCCGAACCACATTGTATTCCATTCGCGCATTAAAACCTTTCATTCCAAAAGGTTCCGCAAATTTTATTCCAAGCTGGTAACCATATTTATTAGCCCACCATCCACTATCGGCACGAACTTCTTTCATCAGGAATTCATCGAGGAGAAACTGACTGTAAACTGAAATTCCATCTATGATTTTCACCTTGAGGTTAAGCCCAATAATGACATTATCGGAAGATCCTTGTTCGTATTCGAGTGGACGAAAAAACACAAAAGGATTCAGGTAATGCACGTCGAATCCGCGGTTGAGCATGGTGTCTTTCGCTTGCCATATCACCGATTCAAACACACCCAGGGAAACTCTTCTTCCAATATTCCAATTCAAAAAGTGTGAAGTGCTGAACTTGCGGAAAAAATCTTTGCGGTTGAGCGGATCCGCATGAATGTCTTTCATTGCCGAATACAGAACCGCGTATTTAATCTTCCAAAAAGCAGTGGTAAAACGGAAATACGGATAATTGCCCGCGTTATCGGAGAGCAATAAAGAACGATATCCATCACCCCAAAAATTTCTTCCTACACCGGCCTGAAGATGGAAAAAACGATGCGGATACCAGGAAAGACATCCACCAACACGCGTGCTGGAAATACCTTCTTGCGTAGGTGTTGCATAATCGAGACCGGGATAGGCACGCAAAGAATCTGCTAAGTTTCCGACATACGAAAGTTGGGGTGCATTTTCGGTATACCAATTCAGGTTTGCTGCAAATTTTCCAGGAACAACATAGCTTGCACTAGCGCCAATTCCACGTATAAAAATAGAGGTATCATTGCTTGCATCATGAGCAAAAACAGAGCGAAGCAAGGGTTGTGCAATAAAAGGCGATTGGGAAAATGGAATATTCAGCGCTTTATTTTCGGAACGAAGGCTGTCGGATGAAGGCAGCGTATCCAATTCGTTGCGCATCCAACTTTTGAAACACGAATGAAAATTCGCATTCAATTGTTCTGTTTGTTTCCAAAACTTTTGTTCCGTTTCCCATTGCATGCTTTCCTCAACTTGTGCTTTTGCAACACAAAAAGAAAAAAGAAAACCTATGATAAGCGAAAACCTCAAGACTGTTTCGGCTTGAAAACAAACATCATTCCGGCCAATCCTACAGCCACCCCCAGCGAAAGAAAGAAAGCAAGTGTAGGCTGAAGAAATCCAAATCCGAAGGCAGCAAGAACAACCAAAATATTGTAGGAATACAAAACCAAAACGGTGCCTTTGTGCTTCAATCCCAGCGAAAGCAAACGATGGTGCAAATGGTTTTTATCGGCGGAAAAAGGCGACTGTCCACGCACGGCTCTGACAAAAAACACGCGGAGTGTATCTACCAAGGGATAAACCAGAATAGCCATTGCCAGCACGGGAACGGAATGTCCTTTCAAAAATTCGGGAATATTTTTCTCGGGGGTTTCAATCATGCTCATGACCAAAACAGAAATAATACATCCAATGGTGAGCGATCCCGAATCACCCATGAAAATTCGCGCAGGAGAAAAATTGAACAGTAAAAATCCGGCAAGCGCACCTGCCAGAATCAGCGCCAATAGTGCCATTGGACCATTACCCGTAAATACGAACCAAGTGGCAAAAAAGCCGGAAATGATTAATCCGATACCTGCAGCAAGACCATCAACTCCATCGATGAGATTGATCGCATTTACCACCACGATGTACACAAAAACAGAAAGCAAAATCCTGGCCCATTCAGGAATTTCCTGTATACCGAACAAGCCATGCATGCCTTTAATCTGAATGCCACCCATCAAGACAAGAATGAACGCAACAATAAAATGCGCCATGAGTTTTTTCGCCGGACTAGTCCCTATGATGTCATCCTTCACACCGATGAAAAACAACAAAATGAGTGAAGCAACAATGTATTTGAATTCTTTCAAGGCACCGTGCAAGGAAACAGATCCGGTATCCACATCGGGAAACCACAGGGAATAAGAGAAAATAATCGAAGAGAAAATGATGATTCCGCCAATGGTAGGAACCGAACGTTTATGGAGTTTTCGTGCATCTCCGGGTTCATCCACCAAATGTTTCATTTTCGCCACTTTAATCAATGAAGGCGTGGCAAGCAGTACTACAAAAAATGCAGTAAGACATCCTAATATGAGTTGAGAGGTATTCACTTAAAGGTCGTAGTAGAAATTGCTCAGATTCGTTCTGAATCCAATGTAAAGATAACTTGTTTTATATGGATCGGAAACATGACGAAGGTCGCGATGAAACCAACCAATCATCAATTGCATGTTGTAAAGGGGATTGATGATGTAGCCAAATTGAATGTCCTTATAGAACAACTGCGCCATCGATGAAGCCTCTCCTGAACCATCTCCGGCAGAAGCAGGAAGGTAAATGTCCTTACCCCATTGATTGGCAACATCGTATTGTCTGAAGGTTTGGTAAATGATTCTGGCGGAATAGAAAAAATCATCGTTGCGGTAATGACCAAAAAGCATTGCCTCAAAAAAACCTGCTCCGGAAGGATGCGCAAGTGACTGGTTGTAATGGCCGTAATTGATTCGTCCATTATCGGCAGCGTACATGTAGCGTGCAGCATGGTTGATTTCACCCTGCAGATGGAAATGTTTCCAACCAAAAGCATCAAACCATTTTGCGCCTACCTGATACGCAAATTTTCCGTCGGAAGGATCATCACAAGCAAGCTGTCCGTATGCGTACAATTGCTTTCTGATAAGGTATTTGAAATTCAATCCCAATAAAGTGTTTACGGCAGAATCGCGCATTCCAAAACGCAAAACATTCACCAATGGAACAGGCATGAAATACGTTGGATCCAACTTTTGATACACTTGCTCATCGGATGTTCTTCGCCAAACATCACCTTCAAAAAAACCAATGTTCAGTTTTTTCGATACCATCCAGTTGAGGTGATAAAACACTGCGGCCTTGCGCTCAAAAATAGGCTCCGGGGTGGAATAATATTTATGCCGAACCATGTTCAACAAAGCAGCATAAACCAAACTGTATTGCAGTTTGCCTTTTAAGTATTCTCCTTGATAACGCAGGTAAGGATAGCTACTTGCATTGTCGGAAAGCAGCATGGAGCGGTATCCATCGCCAACAACTAATTTTCCGTTGCCCAATTGCAAACGGTGATTTTTGTGCGGAGCGAACGTAAAATAACCTTGTGCATAGGCGAAATCGAAATGCTGATCGCTATATACCTTTACTCGTCCTTGTCCGGGCATTACGGGACTTTCAAACTTAAATCCTGTTCCTATATCACGCAAAGCTCCAATACCGTAAGCGTAATTTCGAAGATATGTAGGCACGTACATTTGATTTTCCATCACCATGGTGGAAAAAGAAAATTTATCGGTAAGGTGTCCGTTAATGAGTATACCCCTTGAATTCTTGAAAAACTTCAAAGCATTGTTGTTCGCAAGATCCCGACCATATTCAAAATTGAAAAGCGGATTGATGTCGAAATAAAAATCGCTTCCTTTTTTACTATAGAAATTTTCCCATTTGGATTTTCTTTTCAGCCAGTTGGAATCTTTGAACAACCAGGCAAAATGTTTGGCGACATCCGTTTTATGGGCGGCTTGTGCGCTTGAATAGGTTAATGCTGATGATTCCATCAGCGGCCTCACCGCAGTATGCATGCGCAAAGAATCTTGATTTGTTTCGATGCGCTCCCAACCCAAATTGAATTGCGTTCCTAAAGGAATGTTCAATTGTTGGGCAAAAAGCGGGGTAATTCTGATGAAAAGAATCAGAAATAAAATCAGGATATGATTCCTTTTCAGGCCCACTCCATTTTTTTTACATCTTCATAAACCATGGCAATTCCATCACGCAATTCAATGGAGTGCTTCCAGCCCAATTGATGCAGACGGGAAACATCCATCAGCTTTCGCGGAGTGCCATCGGGTTTGGTGGTATCAAAAATCAATTCACCTGAATATCCTACTACATCTTTCACCATTTCAGCCAATTCGCGAATGGTAACATCGGCGCCTGTTCCAACATTCAAAAACAATTCATCATTGTAATTCTCCATCAGAAAAAAACAAGCAGAGGCTAAATCATCTACATGTAAAAATTCGCGCATGGGTTTACCGGTTCCCCAGACGACCACTTGCGCATCCTTGTTATTTTTAGCTGTATGAAATTTGCGGATCAACGCAGGCAATACATGTGAGTTGTTTAAATCGTAATTATCGTTCGGGCCGTAAAGGTTAGTCGGCATCACGGAAATAAAATTCGATCCGTATTGTCGACGGTAGGACTCACACAATTTGATCCCTGCAATTTTTGCAATCGCATATGGCTCATTGGTTGGTTCCAGAAATCCGGTGAGCAAGGACTCCTCTTTCAAGGGCTGCGGAGCAAGTTTGGGATAGATGCAAGAGGATCCCAAAAATTGAAGTTTTTTCACACCATGCACATGTGCTGCATGAATGACATTGGCTTCAATCATCAGATTGAGGTACAAAAATTCTGCGCGGTAAATATTGTTTGCTTGAATACCACCAACTTTTGCAGCAGCAAGAAAAACATACTCCGGTTTTTCCTTTTCAAAAAACGCATTCACTGCAGCTTGATTGGTCAAATCCAATTCAGATGAAGAACGCGTAAGAATATCGGTAAAGCCTTCATGCGTGAGTTTGCGGACAATTGCACTACCCACCATGCCTTTGTGTCCGGCAACAAAAATGCGCGCGTTTTTTTCCATCACAAATTTATTCGTGGTAATTCATCACTTTATGTCCACCCTCCAGCAAGTATTTGTCGCGTGAGAACAATTCCACATCGGCGCGTACCATTTCGGAAACCAATTCGGGTAATTCGTATTTGTGTTTCCAACCCAAAATGTTTTGTGCTTTGGTGGGATCACCAATCAGCAATTCCACTTCGGTAGGACGAAAATATTTCGGATCAATTTCAACCAATACTTCACCGGTTCCGGCGCGGTAACCTTTTTCGTTTACGCCTTCTCCTTTCCATTCCACTTCAATTCCGGCTTCTTTGAAGGCAAGTGTGGCAAAGTGACGAACACTGTATGTTTTTCCGGTAGCAAGCACAAAGTCATCCGCTTCTTCTTGCTGCAACATCAACCACATTCCTTCTACATAATCACGTGCATGTCCCCAATCGCGCTGCGCATCGAGGTTCCCCAGGAACATTTTTTTCTGCAACCCCAATTTAATTTTTGCCACTGCACGAGTGATTTTTCGGGTCACAAAAGTTTCACCACGCAAGGGACTTTCATGGTTAAACAAGATGCCATTGCAAGCAAAAATACCATAAGCTTCGCGGTAGTTTTTGGTGATCCAAAAAGCGTACAATTTAGCAACGGCATAAGGACTGCGGGGGTAAAACGGAGTGGTTTCTTTTTGTGGAACTTCCTGGACTTTTCCGTACAATTCGGAAGTAGAAGCCTGGTAAAATTTTGTTTTCTTTTCCAACTTCAAAATACGAATGGCTTCAAGAATACGAAGCGTACCCATAGCGTCGGAATTGGCCGTATACTCTGGTGTTTCAAAAGATACCTGTACATGCGATTGCGCTCCGAGGTTGTAAATCTCATCAGGTTGAACTTCCTGAATGATGCGGATCAGGTTGGTACTATCGGTGAGATCGCCGTAATGCAAAAAGAAGTTGACATGGTCTTCATGCTGGTCTTTATACAAATGATCAACACGATCGGTATTGAAAAGCGAACTTCTCCGTTTGATTCCGTGAACGATGTATCCTTTTTTGAGCAGCAATTCGGAGAGGTATGCTCCGTCTTGGCCCGTAACACCCGTAATCAGCGCAACTTTTGCCATTGGTTTTGTTTTGTGCAAAACTAGCAAAAAAGGGGCTTGAATGGGCCTAAGTATTACGAATGCTTGAAATCAACTGACAAGAAACCAGTCGTTTCGGAGGTTCTCGCGGTTGTAATCCATCCTTTTTCCGGTGGAGTAGTTGATAAACTGCTTACCCGAAGCCTCAGCAATAGCCTGGCCTGCGGCAGTATCCCATTCCATTGTAGGAGCAAAACGCGGATACAAATCAGCCTTCCCGTGAGCTACCAAACAAATTTTTAAAGAGCTCCCCATCGACACCAGTTCCACCTTGCCCCGGTTCTTTTCGGTTTGTTGAATGAATTCATCCGTTTCGGGTGTATTGTGCGATCGACTGGCCACAATGCGCGTAATGCCATCAGCATAATTTACGGAAGGTAAAGTCTCGCACTGTTTACTTAATGCAGAAACATCCTTTGAAAGTGCCATTAAATCTTGTGGTGATTTACCGGAAAGGAAAAACGCACCTTTTTCCCATCCAAAATACAATTGATTGAGAACCGGAACATAAATGACTCCCATCACCGGAAAACCATTCTCCACAAGGGCAATGTTCACGGTAAATTCACCATTACGTTTGATGAATTCTTTGGTGCCATCCAAAGGATCTACAATCCATAAACGGTTCCAATTTTTTCGCTCTGCAAAATCAATTTCTTTTCCTTCTTCGCTCAATACAGGAATACCGGTTTTGTCCAGAAAAACTTTTATGGCCTCATGCGAAGCTTTATCCGCAGCAGTCAAAGGAGAATTATCCTCTTTGGTCTCCACTTCAATTGGTTTTTCGTAAACCTTTAAAATTTCTATTCCAGCCTCAACCGAAGCATGTATAGCTAGCGAAAGCAATTGTTCGTTCGTCATTTCAGAGCTTGTAGATGTAACTTAAAATACTCACACACACGATCATGTATACCAATGAAAGTCCCCAACCGATGCGTATATAATCTTTGAATTTGTATCCTCCCGGACCATACACCATCAAATTGGTTTGGTATCCGTAAGGCGTCATGAATTCGGCAGAACCTGCAAAGGCAATGGCAAGTACAAATGGAGTTGGATCAACACCTATAACCTTACTCGCAGCAAGTGCTACAGGGAACATAATGGCAACCGCAGCTTTATTGGTTACCAACATGGCCAACACATTCGTAAACAAATACACCAAAGCCAAAACGGCAATGTGACTGTTTAACGGCGCTACCCAATCGATAATGGCAGAGGCAAGGATTTTATCGAGCCCCGAAGCAGTAATAGCTTTTCCAAGACTTAAGGACAATACCAAAATGAGGTACAAATCGAAATCGAATCCCTTTTTTATTTCCTGATACTTTACCAGTCGGAATGCGGCTATGATGCAGAACAAAACCAACAAGGCCACAAACAAAGTTGTCACTCCCATCGCAGCTAAAACGAAAGCCGCAATGGTTCCCCCAAAAAGCACGGCAATTTTTAAAGCAGAAATATTGTGGATTTGTTTGACCATCGAAATCAGGTAAAAATCCTGCTCATCTGATGCACGGTTTTGAAAATCGGTACCGGCAAGAAGTAACAACAAATCGCCTGACTCCAATTCCATTTCACCAATCTTACCGGTTACGCGCTCACCATTGCGGTTGATGGCAATAATCGCAGCATCATATTTCCCGCGGAAATTGGTATCCTTCACTTGTTTCCCAATCAAATCCGAATTTGTAGAAATAACTACTTCAACCACTTCTAAACTTTCTTTCCCGGGCAACAGGGAATATTTCGGAAGCGATAATCCGGTGTTCGATTTTAACAGTTCTAAAATGGTATCGGTTTGTCCGGCAAAAATCAGAATATCATTTTCGGAAATGGATTGCTTCGGAGAAACAGGTGCAAAACGCTGATCACCGCGCACAATTTCCACAAGAAACAAGCCCTGTAATTTTCGCAAACCGGCTTCTTCAACCGTTTTTCCGATGAGACGAGAGCCTTTATTGACCATCGTTTCCACGATGTACTCACGCGATTTTTCTTTGAATGAACTCAAGGCATCTTTGCGATCGGGCAATAAACGCGGACCAATAAAAACCAAAAAGAGAATTCCGGTAATGGTCAATGGAATACCCACCGGTGAAAAATCGAACATCTTCAGCGATGGTAATCCTGCATCCGTTGCAAATCCATTTACCACAAGATTTGTGGAAGTTCCCACAAGCGTAATTGTTCCGCCAAGAATGGTTGCATAAGAAAGTGGAATCAAAACTTTGGAAGGAGAAATTCCTTTTTTTCTAGCCCAATCGTAAACATAAGGCATCATGATGGCTACGAGTGGTGTGTTGTTCACGAATGCGGAAACGGAAGAAACCATTCCCGACATGCGCGCCAAAAACCCACGGTAACTTAATCCTGTATGAAACACATTGCGAAAAGCAACATCCATCACGGAAGTTTTCTGAATGATATCGGATAGCAACAACAACAGGATAACTACAGCAATTTGTTCGTTGGCAAAACCATGCATCATGTCTTTTGTCTCAATGATACCGCTCACCAAAAAAATCAATGCCGCAGCAAAAAAGACCAACACCGGACGCATCAAATCGTAGTACAAGGTCACGATCAAAAACGCAATGACAGAAATAACGATATAGGCTGAAACAGTCATTTATCAATATCCGCTTCCGGATCCTCCAATGTTTTCAATGGGATGCCATGTGGTTTTTATTTCCTGCAAATCGGAAATGAAATATGGATTTTGGTTTTGCTCTTCATTCCACGACGCAGCATAAACGCAAATGCGCTTCAGGTTCGTTGCGGAGTACTGACGTAAATCGGAAATTTCTTTCGCGTCGTTTCCGGAATAAACCACTGCATTGATGTCCATGTGTGTGCCAAATTGTTCGAGCAACTCCTTGCGAAATCCGGTAAGCACATTCACCACGCCTCCGGGGACATCAGAAGAATTCAACACCTCAGCAAACGTGATGGCGCATAATGGTTTTTTTTCTGAAGCAAGCACAACAACGGTATTCTCTCCGGCAATTGCAGCAGCAGTCATGGAAACAAGTCCGATCAAGGAACTTTCATCATCGCATACAATACCTACAACTCCTGTTGGTTCCGGAACGGAAAAATTAAAATGCGAAGTCGCCACCGGATTTACAGCTGAAAAAATTTGCTGGTATTTATCACACCAACCTGAATAATAAACCAATCGATCCACAGCAAGATTCACTTCCGCTTCCGCTTTTGTTTTCGTCGCTCCTTGAAGCATCAGTTCTTCCACAAATTGCGCACGTCTGCCTTCCAGCATTTCGGCAATACGGTAGAGAATTTGTCCGCGGTTAAACGCCGCTCTTCCCGACCAGGCGCCAAAAGCAGCACGAGCAGCTACAACGGCTTCGCGAAGATCTTTTCGTGAACACTGGCACATATTGGCAAGGAGTTTTTCTTTCGCACCGGTGAGCTGAAAAAATCTTCCACTCTCGGTTCTCGGGAATTTTCCGCCGATATAAATCTTATATGTTTTTAAAACTTCCAATCTGCTCATGACTTAAAATTTTACATAAGGCAACAATCCGTGCAATCCACCTTCGCGACCAAATCCGCTCTCTTTGTATCCACCAAAAGGAGAAACAGGATCGAATTTGTTGTAGGTATTCGCCCAAATAACTCCCGCACGAAGTTTGCCTGTTAGGTTAAAAATCTTCGACCCTTTGTCGGTCCACACTCCCGCTGATAATCCAAAAGGCGTATTGTTTGCCTTTTCAATCACTTCAGCTTCTGTGCGAAAAGTTTGAATAGCTAAAACAGGTCCGAAAATTTCTTCACGTGCAATGGTATGCGATTGAGCAACATTGGTGAACAAAGTTGGCGGACACCAAAATCCTTTTTCGGGAAGCACGCAATTCGGTTGATACATTTCTCCACCTTCCGATTTTCCTGCTGCGATGTATTTCTGAATGGTTTGCAATTGTGCTTTGGAATTGATAGCACCCACATCGGTATTCTTATCCAACGGATCTCCAACGCGCAATGATTTCAGACGATGTTTTAGTTTTCGAATAACCTCTTCGTTTACGCTTTCCTGCACAAACAAACGCGAACCGGCACAACAAACATGACCTTGATTGAAATAAATTCCATTCACAATACCCTCTACAGCCTGATCGATGGTTGCATCTTCAAAAATGATATTTGCAGCTTTTCCACCCAATTCCAACGTGGCTTTTTTTGTTGTTCCAGCAATGGCTTGTTGTATGATTTTTCCGACTTCGGTTGATCCGGTAAAAGCAATTTTATCGATGCCGGGATGATTGACAATCGCAGCACCCGTTGCCCCTGCGCCTGTTACGATGTTTACTACGCCCGGAGGTAAATCGGCTTCGGCAATCAGTTCAGCCAATTTTAATGCGGTAAGCGGAGTCGTTTCGGCAGGCTTTAAAACCACGGTATTTCCGGTAGCCAATGCAGGTGCAATTTTCCATGCTGCCATCAACAAAGGAAAATTCCATGGAATGATTTGTCCGGCCACTCCTAAAGGCTGCGGTTTTCGATTCGGAAAAGCATACTCCAATTTATCGGCCCAGCCCGCATAATAGAAAAAATGATTCGCTGCCAAAGGCACATCCACATCACGACTTTCACGAATGGGTTTTCCGCCATCCAAAGATTCGATTACCGCAAACTCACGCGCCTTTTCCTGCAACATACGTGCAATGCGGTAAATGTACTTTGCACGTTCTTTGGCGGGTAATTTCGACCATGGACCAAATGCCTTGCGAGCAGCTTTTACGGCTTTATCGACATCCGCAGCATTGGCATCGGCGATATCTGCCAATTTTTTTTCCGTAGCCGGGTTAATGGTCGCAAAATATTTTCCGGAAGATGGTTTTACAAATTTTCCATCAATGAATAAATCGTACTGTGCTTTGATTTGCGCAATGGATGCACTTTCCGGCGCAGGAGCATATTCCCAGTTCAAACTTTCTTTCTTCGCCATGATTTAATCTTTAGAAAAATAATCGGAGGATTGGTAAACACCACTGCTTTGTTTGACGATTTGCATCAATACATCATTGGCCAAACGACTTGCACCAAAACGAAACCAATGCGGATCGAGCCATTCATCACCAAGCGTTTCTTTTACCATGACCAAATAATGCAATGCAGATTTCGCTGTTGAAATACCACCTGCGGGTTTCATGGCAATCATCTCACCTGTTTTAAAATAGTGATCGCGGATAGCTTCCAGCATCACCAGCGTTACCGGCATGGTAGCAGCAGGAGTAATTTTTCCGGTAGAGGTTTTGATGAAATCAGCACCGGCCTGAATGGCAATATCACTCGCCAGGCGCACGCGATCCAAACTCCCTAATTCACCCGTTTCAAGAATCACTTTTAATCGTGCACGTTTTCCGCATAATGCTTTGATGGCAGCAATCTCATCAAACACAAAAGCATAATCGCCTTGCAAAAATTTACCTCGCGAAATCACCATGTCAATTTCATCAGCTCCGGCATCCAAGGCTTGTTTGGTATCCAAAATTTTTACTTCGTGCTTGGCTTGTCCGGATGGAAATGCGGTAGAAACCGATGCGACTTTCACCGCAGAATTACCTAATGCTTTCTTCGCAACAGCCACCATTTCGGGATAAACACATACCGCAGCAACCGTTGGAAGTCCGGGATGTGCATCATGCAAGTGCATGGCTTTATAGCACAATTGCTTCACTTTCCCTTCAGTATCTGCACCCTCGAGCGTGGTAAGGTCGATCATGCTGAGCACCTTTTTCAATCCCTCCATTTTCGTGGAAGCCTTGATACTCCTCGAAGTAAAGCGGGCACAGCGCTCCTCTACACCAACCTGGTCGATGCGGGGAGACTGAAAATTCATCAAGCCCTTTTGTTTCATAGCAATGTTTAGTAGAATCAAATATAAGCGAATGACCTTAATGGACAGAAGAATATTCTATCATTTCAATAGGACAAACCGCAAATATTTGCCCTGCGCTATCTCCCTTTTTCTTATTTTTGATATTATCCGATGAGCGAAAAACTACACATACACCCTATTTTCGACCGAATTCTGGGTCGTTCCGAAAAGGAAGAACTCCTGAAACAAAAGGGAATTGTGATTTGGATGACCGGTTTATCCGGCTCCGGAAAAAGTACCATTGCCATCGGTTTGGAACGCAAATTACATGAAGCAGGAATCCTCACGCAAGTGCTGGATGGCGACAATGTAAGAACTGGAATCAACAATAACCTTGGCTTTAGTGAAAGCGACAGAACCGAGAATATTCGCCGGATTGCCGAGGTGTCGAAACTATTTCTGAATTGCGGAATCGTTTGTATCAATTGTTTTGTGAGTCCAACACAAGCCATACGACAACAAGCAAAAAATATTATTGGTATTTCAGATTTTCTGGAAGTATTCATCAATACACCATTAGAAGAATGTGAAAGAAGAGACGTAAAAGGCCTTTACAAAAAAGCACGTGCAGGAGAAATAAGTGATTTTACAGGAATCAGTAGTCCCTTCGAAGCACCCGAGAACCCCGATGTTATGTTACTTACTGAAGGAAAATCAGTAGAGCAAAACGTCGATGAACTATTTCAAATCATCATTGCAAAAGTCAAAAACTGATATGTCAAGTTATCATCTAACCCACTTGCGTGAACTCGAAGCTGAAAGCATTTACGTGCTTCGTGAAGTAGCTGCACAGTTCGAAAATCCTGCCCTGCTTTTCTCCGGAGGAAAGGATAGTATTGTCTGCTTTCACCTAGCGCGAAAAGCCTTCTGGCCTGCTAAAGTTCCATTTACTTTGGTCCATATCGATACCGGTCACAACTTCGAAGAAACCATTCAGTTCCGCGATGATTTGGTAAAAAAATACGGCGTGAACATGATTGTGGGCAGTGTACAGGAAAGCATCGACTCCGGAAAGGCAACCGAAGAAAAAGGAATCAATGCCAGTCGAAATGCATTGCAAACCGTGACCTTACTCGACACCATCGAAAAATACAAATTCGATGCAGCCATTGGAGGAGCGCGACGTGATGAAGAAAAAGCAAGAGCCAAAGAACGCTTCTTTTCACACCGTGATGAATTCGGGCAATGGGATCCAAAAAACCAGCGTCCAGAATTGTGGAACATTTTCAACGGCAAGAAAAACATCGGCGAACACTTCCGCATTTTCCCGATTTCCAACTGGACCGAAATGGACGTTTGGCAATACATCATGCAAGAAAACATCGACATTCCATCCATTTATTTCACCCACGAGCGCGAGTGTTTTGTGCGCGATGGAGTTGTTTATGCACATTCTTCTTTCATGCAAATGAAACCCACCGAAAAAGTGGAGAAAATGCGTGTGCGTTTCCGTACCATTGGCGACATGACCTGCACAGGAGCCGTAATAAGTGAAGCCAGCGATCTCACCGCCATTATCGATGAAGTAGCGAGCACACGTGTAACCGAGCGCGGATCACGTATCGACGACAAACGTTCGGAAGCGGCTATGGAAGACCGCAAAAAAGCAGGATATTTTTAATCAGAATTACCAGACACATGAGTGGATATTTAGATATGGATTTGTTGCGCTTCACCACAGCAGGAAGCGTTGACGACGGAAAGAGTACATTGATCGGACGTTTGCTTTACGATTCGAAATCGATTTTTGAAGATCAGATGGAGGCCATCGAAAAAGCTAGTCAGAAAAAAGGTGAAGAACATGTCAACCTCGCTTTACTTACCGACGGTCTGCGTGCCGAACGTGAGCAAGGAATTACCATCGACGTTGCGTACCGTTATTTCGCTACACCAAAACGCAAGTTCATCATTGCCGATACTCCCGGTCATATTCAGTACACCCGAAACATGGTTACAGGGGCTTCAACAGCCAACCTTGCCATTATTCTGGTAGATGCGCGCAAAGGCATTCAGGAACAAACCTGCCGACATTCCTTCATCGCTTCACTTTTACAGATTCCACATATTGTCTATTGTGTGAATAAAATGGATTTGGTGGATTACGACCAGGAAGTGTTTTTCCGCATCAAAAAAGAACTCGAAGATTTCTCTGCAAAACTCGATGTGAAAGACATCAACTTCATTCCTATTTCAGCCTTGGAAGGCGACAATGTGGTAGAGCGCTCCGAAAAAATGAAATGGTATGAAGGTCAGACCCTGATGTACCTCCTGGAAAACGTCCATATCTCCGGCGACCATAACCATATTGACGTGCGCTTTCCGGTGCAATACGTTGTTCGTCCGATGACCACCGAACATCACGATTTCCGTGGATTTGCAGGTCGTGTAGCAAGTGGAGTAATTCGCAAAGGCGATGAGATTTCTGTTTTGCCATCCGGATTTACTTCCAAAATCAAAAGCATTGAAACCATGACAGGTGCTTTAGAAGAAGCATTTGCTCCCATGTCGGTTTGCATTACACTCGAAGATGAAATCGACATCAGTCGCGGAGACATGATTGTGCGCAGAAACAACATTCCCGAACAAACACAGGATGTTGAAGCCATGGTATGCTGGTTCCACGAAAAACCAATGCAAGCCAATGGTAAATATGCACTCAAGCACACTTCACGAGATGCACGTTGCATGGTAAAAGATATTGTTTACAAAATGGATATCAATACCCTTCACCGCAATGAAGAGGATAAAACCATTAAAATGAACGACATTGCGCGCATCCGTTTACGCACTACCAATCCATTGTTCACGGATAAATATTACCGAAACAGGGTTACCGGAAGTTTCATCCTCATTGATGAAGGAACCAACGAAACCGTAGGAGCAGGGATGATCATTTGATCATCCTTTTTCTTTTTATCCGGCTTTGTGATTTTGCAATCGCTCCGAAAAAATCAATTGAGGATTGGCACTTTTCATGTATGCATTTAACCAAACCAGCCATTCGCTTTGAACAATGGTAGGTCCTTCAAATTCGTCATCCAACAGAGATTCAACACGCTGCTTAAGCTCTAGAAGCTTACTTTGCTTTCGTTGTTCTTTGGCCTGAGAAATATTGTGCAGGCTTTCGATGACATCAATTTCAAACTTACAGGAAATGTCCTCCTGCAACATTTTTCTGCGGAACGACCTGCGTGTAGATTCCATTATTTCACTATGGTCATTGCAGAAATAACACATCTGATTGATCAACTCTGCCTGCAGATAAACTTTCTTCCACTCTCCTTCACTTTGTTTGATCACTTGATTGGCAAAGCGAACAGCGGGACGTAATTCATCCGCAAAAAGGTAATAACGCACCACGTTAAGCACCAATTCGAATTGTCGTGGCTGAATAGCAGCATTGAATTTCTGAAACTGCGCCGAAGCAATATCCACCAATGACTTGCAATACTCAAAGTTTCCGGTTTTCAAATAAAACTCAATACTCAATGCAAAAAACTCGTCACGGTAAGAATAACCAAGCTCGCGAGAAGACAAATCTTCCAGTGCCAATTCAGCTTCAAGCCATTCCTGACGAGTAAGACAAATACGTATGAACAGCAATCGGATTTTAAGTTCACGGTCAATCCATTTCGGATCAAGCGCTACCAATTCGGTATCCGACATCAATTGAAAAACATCCAACAAATGAATTTTTGCCAAATCTGTTTTCCCGGTAATCAGAAAATACCATGCTTTGGCGTGATGGTAATGAAATAGAATTTCTGTCCCGTTTTCTGAATGTACATCAACCTCTTGCAAAAATCCCGCTTTGTTTTCAAGCGAATCAAACTCAACCCGAGATCGTGCAAAACCATTTTGATGGTAATAACTTTCCAAATACCCTGATATGGAAGTAAGCATCGAAATGAGATGCATTTTTTGAGAAATTTCAAATTCGAATTCCCAAACCATCTCTTGTTCTTTAACGCCGAAAGAAACTTCTTTGTAACAACGCACAACCTCAGCAGCTAGTTCGTAGCGACCGGTTGCCAAACAACGCATTTTAGCCTTTTCAAGAATCTTTAATGAAGCTGCGTTCATTCCTTTCATGCGCAACACTTGGAATTGCGCAAGTAAGCTGAAGATTTTTGTTTCTACTGTTCGATCTGTATGCATTTGACCAAGCAAGAGCATAACAGTAGAATAAAGACGTGTTTTAAGGACGTTTAAAACCGATGAAGAAAAAACCTTTTTTAATTCGGCTTCATCGAATTTTTCCATGCGATCCAACAAATCAAAGAGACGCATGATCTGACTCTCATTTTCCTTTTCATACAAAGTCGAATTCAATTTCACAAAACGTTTTTCGCCTCGTGAAAGTGATTTGATGAGAAGAAACAAATCGGGTTCCTTTACATACGCCATGGTCTTCCAAAAATAGAATGCAATCGAGCAAAATTTAGTAACACGGGTTAATAAATTTTCGGATAATTTTTCGTAAGGAATAATAGCTCCAAAAACTTTGTCTTTTCAACTATATTTGTCGCATGAGTGAAGAGTTCGATATCCGTTCCGATGAACAAGGCAGTCCCGACAAAGACCTTGAAAGGGTCTTGCGTCCCAAAGGATTTGACGATTTCACCGGACAGAAAAAAGTAATCGAAAATCTCGAAGTCTTTGTTCAAGCGGCTAAACAACGCGAAGAAGCCTTAGACCATGTCTTGTTGCACGGTCCTCCTGGCTTGGGGAAAACCACTTTAGCCAATATCATTGCCAACGAGCTTGGAGTAAATATCCGCATCACTTCCGGTCCGGTATTGGATAAACCCGGCGATTTAGCGGGATTACTAACCAATCTGGAGAAAGGTGATGTTTTGTTTATTGACGAAATACACCGTTTGAGTCCCGTGGTAGAAGAATACCTCTATTCTGCCATGGAAGACTACACGATCGACATCATGATCGATACCGGTCCTAATGCGCGGACGGTTCAGATTAGTTTAAATCCATTTACACTCATTGGTGCTACCACACGATCCGGTTTGTTAACCGCTCCACTCCGTGCACGATTTGGAATCAATTCGCGACTGGAATATTACGATGCCAAAACACTCACGCTAATCGTAGAGCGTTCTTCACAGATATTACAAATTCCTATCAACGAACAAGCAGCTTTCGAAATAGCCTCACGGAGCCGAGGTACGCCTCGTATTGCCAACGCATTGTTGCGACGTGTCCGCGATTTCGCGCAGATCAAAGGCGATGGAACCATTGATCTACCAATCGTTCAACATGCATTGGATGCATTAAATGTAGACAAGCATGGATTGGATGAAATGGATAATAAAATCCTGCGTACACTCATTGAAAAATTCAATGGCGGTCCGGTTGGCTTAAACACCATTGCCACAGCAGTTGGCGAACAAGCCGGAACGATTGAAGAAGTGTACGAGCCTTATTTAATCCAGGAAGGTTATTACATACGCACTCCAAGAGGCAGAAAAGCAACCGATCTTGCGTACAAGCATCTTGGATTTAAGATTCCATTCTCCAGAGGAAGTCTGTTCGATTGAATCCTCGCGCCTTACATAGCAAGATCCTCAAAGAGATTGCCGCGGAGATGAATTTCCGTTTTATCGGATTCTCTGAAGCTTCATTTTTAGAAGAAGAAGCTCCTCGACTGGAACGATGGCTTAAGGAAAAACGTCATGGAGAAATGGCCTACATGGAAAATCATTTCGACAAACGCCTTGACCCACGTTTACTGGTAGATGGCGCCAAATCGGTGATTTCGCTGTTGTTCAATTATTACACCGAAGAAAAACAAAAGGACCCCCAAGCTCCAAAAATTTCCAAATACGCTTTTGGTGAAGATTACCACCACGTCATCAAAGATCAATTGGCGGAATTCTATGAACGCGCCACTGAAAAAATCGGGAGTTTTAATGCACGTTTTTTTGTGGACTCTGCCCCGGTTTTAGACAAAGTTTGGGCAAAAAAATCAGGACTGGGATGGATTGGAAAAAACAGCAATCTCATCACCAAACAACAAGGTTCCTTTTTTTTCATCGCAGAAATTATCTGTGATCTAGAGTTAGATTACGACGGCCCCATTAAAGACTATTGCGGCACTTGTAATGCCTGTGTCGAAGCTTGTCCTACCGAAGCTATTGTAGCGCCTTATGTGGTCGACGGCAGCAAATGTATTTCCTATTTAACCATCGAATTAAAGAATGAAATTCTTCCATCCTCCTTTAAAGGAAAAATGGACGATTGGATGTTTGGATGTGATGTTTGCCAAGATGTTTGTCCATGGAACCGCTTTTCTAAGCCTCACCAGGAACCACGATTTACCCCAAATGGTCCACTGCTTGATTTAACCAAAAAAGACTGGCTGGACCTCAGTGAAGAAGTGTTCAGGGAATTATTTAAAAATTCCGCCGTAAAACGAACGAAATACAAGGGCTTAAAACGCAATCTGGATTTCCTTAACCCAGAGTAGCATCAAACACCTGGCGAATTTCTTCGGCGTAAAGGTGACCAAAGGTTGCCAGACACCAGGCCTGCAGTACCAATAACTCTTCCTTGCGAATCCATTTGATGGATTTCCGAAGTTCTTTCTCAAAAAGGATTTTATCAAAACTTACCTTTTGCAGAATTTGTTTGCTGAATTCAAGCATCGCGTAAAATTTTCGAATCTGAATTTAAGCATTCCATCGAAAAAACCCTGCCGTTGGTCGACAGGGTTTTCCATAGTTTTGAACAAGAAAATGTAAATCTTAGTGAATAAGGTGCTCTTCAATAGATTGGTAAACCACCCTGGTGGGATCATTGAAATCATAAATAAATGCCACCAGTGTAATTTGATCTAAATCCCAGGTAGCATCGGGTTGGAAATAAAATGAATTCACAAACTTATCTCCCGCAGCAGCAGAACCTGTAATAGCCGTCGCTCCCCAGGTTCCATTTAGGGCTTTTCGCAATACATGGCGATGCAGGTAATTTGGAACGTCGCCGGTTGGGTAATCGATGTCCCCATTAGAACCTGAAGCGTTCAGCTGATAACCAACAAGACTATCTTCAAGGAC
Organism: Flavobacteriales bacterium; assembly: GCA_044360245.1. Taxonomy (GTDB): domain Bacteria; phylum Bacteroidota; class Bacteroidia; order Flavobacteriales_D; family UBA2798; genus UBA2798. The sequence continues at coordinate 20,650 of JBIKKU010000006.1, forward strand.
ATAAACACCAACTTTAAAATCACCGGTCATTGCAGTCAAAAACTCCGACTCAACATGCACGCAATATCCGCCTGTTGAGGGAGTTTCCTCCACAATCATCTGCAGATTAACCTCCAAAGGTTTTGCCAGTTCATCGGCAATGGCGTTACTCCAACTTGGTTTATAAGCATAAGGAAAACCAAAAACAGGATAACGATTGATAAGTGCCACAGGATAGCCGGCAAGCAATAAATCGAAACCGGAATAATTGAACAGCTCCTCTGAATTATCGTTTGTAAAATCTTCAAGGTAAGTAGTTCCATTTCCGTAATAATCCGGAGCAGCAAGTGTACCTGCATGAATAGAAACCACAATCATGCTATCCTCATAAATCGGCTTCAAAATTTTATTCAATTCCCGAGCCCCACCCGGACAATTGTTGCAGGCATGTCCGGTAAATTCTTCAATCAGCACATGTCGAATAGTGTTGGTATTTGCAGGAAATGTTGGAGCAGGACAAGTAGTCGGATCAATTGGAGGATTAATAAACGGCTGTTCAACCTTATCGCAGGAAGAAAGCAGAACTCCCATTCCAAAAGAAAAATACAATATTGACTTTTTCATAGACATCAGAAGCTACTGGTGATTGTTACACTAAATCCATTTGAAGCAGGAACAGGGCGACAAACTCCACCTACACAAAACAAACCGGCGCGTTGCTTTCCGTATCCTAAAGTAATTCTATTGGATCCATTGATGTAACCAACTGTGAAGAAAGGATAATGTGCACGATCTTCTTCATGCTTATTCCCATAATTGTATTGATTCAAAACTGCAGCGAACCAATTTGGAGAAACCGTGTATTCAATCAAACCTGTTGCCCAATCTTGTTGATCCTGATCCGTAAACAAGGCTTGTGCTTCAAAGCGCAAATTGTGTTTTTTATTGATTTTCCAGTTGAAATCTACAATGAATATATCTGCATACACTGTTGGATAATTGGTTTTTCCTTGCAGCAATTCAATATCATAAACCATGTTCAGGTACATCAACACAAACTTGAATTTGTCATTGATTTTCCTTCTGATTTCAACATTAAAATCTCTGAAATAAACGTCCTCTCCGGGCTTGAAAAACTTGGAGGTATAACCTTTTCGCGTTGATTCAAGGTCATCGAGATTTACCGTATCCAATCCATCGGCTTGCGCATAATTGATGGTGATGGTTGTTCCGTATTTCCCACCAAGCGGAGTGCCTTTTTTGATTTTGTAAACCATTTCGGCTTGCAATGCAAACTCTCCGTTGAGCTGTGTAGCATACGGATATAGCGTTGCGGCAAGATTGTAGGTATGTGGCTTGGTTAGTGCAGGATTGTAATTGATCAACAAATTAGCGAAACCTTCTTGTCGGTTGGAACGGTAACTCATGTTGTCGATGTACTTTGCAGACACACTAAATCCAAAACCTTTAGTTGAATATGCTGCTTGCAATAAAAGACCTTGACCGTCCTTGTAAATGAAATTATTATCGCGTGAAGGATCGTTGATTTTATAAACGTATTCGGAATAAAAACTGAAGCTTTCTCCGTACTGTACATTCATGCGTCCTGCCCATGAACCGACATTGGCCGGTAAATTATACGTCACATCCGAAGGATCCTGATACTTGCTTACAAAACTTCCACCGAAAGTGAGTCGGAGTTTACTATCCATCAAAGCCGAATCCAAAAGCTCATTCAGCATGATTTCTCCATCAACACCACGCACAATCCCGGGACTATGCTCCCAGAAATAACGCTGTGTTCCATAAACACCTTTTAAATAAATCCCTTTGTACGGATTGATTTTTACACGAAAACCATCAAAAGCATTATCATAACCCAACATGCGTTCTTCGTACGCACGCAAAATCATACCTTGACCAAACTGCTCGTAAAAAGATCCAAGTGTAATTTCAAATTGTTCTTTGCGGTAAGTGGCATATCTGTACCAAATTCCCTGGCCTTTGTATCCTGTAGGATAACCCAATAAAGGATTCAAATAAGATTCATACCGAAAACCGGCAGAAAGATCTTTTGCATTGTAGTTGATGTTTGCAAAACCATTGCTCAACATTTTCTCTTGCACTGCCTGCGCACCAATCAGAGAGTCTTCACGATAGTACTGTGCATCCAATTGCACATTACCACTGATGTTACCTCCTGTGACCTGTGCGGAAGAAGTGTTTACGAAAATGCCGGAAAAAAGAAATGCAAAGGCGAGCGTGATCCGTTTATGCTGCATGCCTTAGTGTAGATTATTATTTGACGAGTTCTTTGATTTTTTCGTAGAGTTTGTCTTCATCGCCCTCTACGTAATTGTTGTGGTCGTAAACAATATTTCCTGTGCCATCAACCAAAAAAGTATGTGGTACATTGTTTACGTTCATCGCACGTTTGAAATCTTGATTTTCATCTAGATAAATATCAAACGGTAATTCTTTGGCTTTTACATAACCCGGAACTTTTGCCGAATTACGTGCATCATCAATAGAAATAGCGATAATTTTTACTCCGGTCTCCTTGTGCCATTCCTCATAAACCTCTGCGATATTTTCAAGTTCCTTCTTGCAAGGAGCACACCATGTTGCCCAGAAAGAAATTACGATGGGTTTTCCCCCATTGGAAAAATCTGCAGTATTTACTTTGGTTCCATTCATTGCCTTAACCGTAGCTGCAGGAATTTTGTAGCCTTTCCCATCACCGGTGGCAACAGGTTTCATGGTAAATGCAAATGCGGCAATCGCAAACAGGGCAAAGAGAATCTTTTTCATGTGATGTTGAATTTGAATAAATAAAAAAACGGATCAGTAGCCGGTATGCAAGAATCAAACCAAACTACTGATCCGTTAATTTTTATTACTTAACGCAAGTAACTTTTTTGGAAATCACTTGAGTACCGGTTGTAACGTTTACATAGTAAACACCAGCTTCGAGTGAAGAGAAATCAACGTCGAGGTTGTGAGCACCTGCAGCGAGGTCGCCGTAGTTAACAGAAGCAACTTTCTGACCAACTGCATTGTAAATTTCTACAACAACATTTTCAGAGTTAGCAAGTGTCATGTTCACTTTCGCAACACCGTTTACAGGATTAGGATAAACGTTTACTGCGCTAGCATCAACTGATTCTTCTACTCCAACAAAAGCTTCGATTTCGAAAGCATCAGCCATCTCAGATCCGGCAGGGAAGCTAGATACAGATGCAACTGTAGATCCGTTTACTTGTACAAGGAAATTTCCGTTACCGTAACCGCTGTCGTAACCATCACCGTATGCATCGTATACTTCAACACGGTAGCAATCGTTAGAAAGGTTCAGGTTTACGTCAGGTTGTGGATAAGCTCCGTTTGATGCAGCATCGGTATATGGACCACCTGCAGCAACTTGTACGTTGGAAGAGTTGAAAATTTTCCAAGTAGTCTCAGAACCGTAACGGTCGCAAGTCATTTTTACAACAACTGCATTGTTTGCTCCGGTAGTGGCTTTTGCGATGGTTGAAGTAGTAGTGTTGTTGCTTGCACTTGCATCGGAAGTAGTGATGTTGAAGGTAAGGTTGTGTGAAGCACTTGTTGGAGTGAATGTTCCGATAACAACATCTTCGATTTCATAAGTAGCAAGATTACCTGTCCAGTTATAAGTTGCAACAGTAGTAGCGCCGTCCATGGCAGTAATGGTACAAGATGTCAAAGCACTTGTTCCGTTGTTTTGCAGACGAACTTCAAGGTCAACAGCAGCACAAGATTTGGTTTCACCGAGGTAATCCAAAAGTGCAGCATCGTTAGGCTGTGAAGCAGGTGCAGGGCAAGAAGCTACTGAAGTGTAAAGTGCAGATGCAGTTTGTGAACCAACTTCAGTAATGGTGCGGTTAGGACAAATCTTATAAATTGTTGGGAAATAACCGATGTTATACCCATTCATAAATGCTTGTCCGGCTGCGTTGTTAGGAAGGTCAAGGATAGGATAAGTTGTTCCGGTTACCCAGTTACCTTGGGTGTTGTCAGCATAAGCATTACCGGTTGAACCTTGTGTTCCGTTAAGCTGAGCTACAGTGTTGGTCAACTGACCTTCAACAAAAAGCACCATTACATCGTCGGTAGTACCGGCAATAACACTTGGATAACCACTTGGACCGTGATCTTCATAAAGATCGCGCAGAGCGTGGGTGTTGTGGTATGACCAGCAAGGACCACACCATGCAGCAGATACATCGATGAATACAGTGTACCCTTGATCAAGGTAATCGTAAAGATTGTGTGTTGTACCGTTCAAATCGTTGAACGTGAAATCAGGAGCAATTGACCCATCAGCCAACTGTGCCTCGGCACGCTGAGAGAACATCAGAGATGTTGCCAAAGCTGCACCAAAAAGTAAAGTCTTCCTCATAGTTTGTTTCGTTTTTTGCTAAAGTAGGGTGAAAATGGAAGAAATGCTAACAAGAAAAACTCGAATTCTAGGAAACCTATTTTAGGGGGCTTCGGGTGGGGCATGCTTGGATTCTTAACAAAACCACCATAGGCTATATTTCTATATTCAAATGTATCCAAATTCAAGGCATACCGTATATTTGAACAAATCAATTTTCGGCTATGAAAAAACTTTTTACCACACTTACAGTTTTTACTGCATTTGCAGGTGCAGCGCTTGCGGGCGGACCAAATATCATTGTTAAAGACATCAACGGAACCCAGATGTTGAATGGCCAAACCGTTACGGTTAACGGGACTTCAACCGAATTCGATATTCACGAAGATTTAATGGTCATCAACAACACTGCAGCGTCTGTTGTCATCAATTGCAAACGTTACGAAACCTCGGTAGTGCCTAACACCATCAATTATTTCTGCTGGTTTGTGTGCTTGCCAACAGGTGTATATGCCGAATCTTATCCGCTTTGGACACACCCACAAGGTGCTTGCGGTCCAATTGCTGCCGGAGACACCGTAACTTCATTTGCTGCTCACATGAAACCTGAAGGCCTGGCAGGAGTGAATTCCTTCCGCTATGTATGGTTCAACACCGCTAATCCAAACGACTCCGTTTATGTCGACATCATTTTCGATATTGCCATGAGCGTGGATGAACAAGTAAAACCTACTGAAGTTAGTGTATATCCAAATCCTGCAAAAGACCTGGTAACCGTAAGTTTCGATGCTGCATTTAATGCCAATCGCAACATCGTGCTTTACGACTTACTTGGATCGAAAGTGGCTGAATATGCTGTTACAGGGAACAACGGAAAAATGACATTTGATGTAAGCTCATTGAAAAACGGGGTTTACCTCTACTCCATGACCGAAAACGGTAAAGCTATCCTGACCCGTCGCCTGGTAGTGGCCAAATAAGAATTACGACAATAACTTTTCAGCCAGCATGGGTATTCCTGTGCTGGCTTTTTCTTTTACTACCGTAAGGTTTTCGACATCCGTAACATGAATGGAATTCGGATCAACCAGGTATTTTTCGCATTTATATCCGGCGTAATAAATCAATCCTGCCGCGGGATACACCGACAAAGAAGTTCCCGAAATAATCAGGAATTCAGCACCCTCAAAAATCTTTTGAGCTACAGGCATCATTGGTACTTCCTCGCCAAACCAAACCACATGCGGACGCAATTGAAAACCATTGGGACACTTTTCTCCGGGGCTTAGTTTATCGCCCTTGATGGGATAAAGAGATTCATCTGATGGGTTGGTACTTCTGGCAAAACGAATATTCCCGTGCAAATGCACTACATGACTTGATCCTGCCCTTTCATGCAAATCATCGATGTTTTGCGTGATGATGGTGACATCATACTTGCTTTCGAGTTTCACCAAAGCTTCATGAGCCGGATTTGGACTAGCCTTTACAATCTGAGCCCTGCGTTTGTTGTAAAACTCAAGTACCAAGTTTGAATCCCGCTCCCATGCTTCCGGAGTAGCCACATCCATGACATTGTATTCCTCCCACAAACCATCCGAATCCCGGAAAGTCCGCAGACCACTTTCGGCGCTGATTCCGGCACCGGAGAATACAACCAATTTGGGCTTTTTCATGATTTAGGAGGCTTAATATAGAAAAAACAATCGGAGTGCCTGAATAAACCCTCCTTATTCCCCGCTTTTGCTATTTTTACCAACTTATTAAAACCAAACCTCATGACCCAGGTAAAATTTAAAAAGCAGGAAGCATTGGATTACCATTCGCAGGGAAGAAAAGGGAAAATCGAGGTTGTCCCGACCAAGCCCTATGCCTCCCAGCGCGATCTCTCTCTGGCCTATTCACCGGGAGTTGCCGAACCATGTTTGGCCATTCACAAGCGAAAACAAGACGTTTACAAATACACTTCGAAAGGAAATCTGGTTGCCGTTATCTCCAACGGAACAGCAGTATTGGGGCTAGGTGATATTGGTCCCGAAGCTTCGAAGCCGGTCATGGAAGGTAAAGGCATGCTTTTTAAAATTTATGCCGACATCGATGTATTCGACATTGAAATCAACGAAACCAAAATCGATGATTTCGTGAAAGTGGTAAAAGCCATTTCTCCGACTTTTGGTGGAATAAATCTGGAAGACATCAAAGCTCCGGAATGTTTTGAAATCGAGCGCAGACTAAAGGAAGAATTGGATATTCCCATTATGCATGATGACCAGCATGGTACTGCCATCATTTCTTCTGCCGCCTTGTTGAACTCACTTGAACTCGCCGGAAAAAAGATTGATAAAATTAAGGTTGTCGTAAACGGCGCGGGGGCTGCTGCAATTTCTTGTGCTAAGCTGTATATCGCATTGGGTGTGAAAAAGGATAACCTCATCATGCTCGATTCGAAAGGACCGATTTTGAAATCACGCACCGATCTCGATCAATACAAATCCTATTTTGCCACCAACAAAAAAGTTAGTTCACTGGAAGAAGCCATGAAAGGCGCTGATGTATTTCTGGGGCTTTCCAAAGGAAACATCCTCAGCAAGGACATGATCAAATCCATGGCGAAAAACCCTATAGTATTTGCACTTGCCAATCCCGACCCTGAAATTTCCTATAAAGAAGCCAAAGCAGCAAGAGAAGATGTCATTATCGCTACAGGGCGCTCGGATCAACCCAATCAGGTAAACAACGTTTTAGGATTCCCCTATATTTTCAGAGGCGCGCTGGATGTTCGTGCAACGGCCATCAATGAAGAGATGAAATTAGCAGCTGTTCGTGCAATCGCACTGCTTGCCAAAGAAGCCGTTCCCGAAGAAGTTAATGCCGCTTACGGAGAAAAGAACATCTCCTTTGGCAGGGAAAATATTATTCCTAAGCCTTTGGACCCACGTTTACTTTGGACAGTTGCTCCCGCAGTAGCACAGGCAGCGATGGACTCAGGCATTGCCACAGAGCCAATCGATGACATGGATGCATACATCGAAGAACTGAAACAAAAGACCGGTCACGACAACAAGCTCCTTCGCAACATCACCGAAAGAGCAAGCAAAAACCCAAGAAAAGTTGTCTTCGCAGAAGCCGACAATTATAAAATCCTTAAGGCCGCTCAAATTGCCATGGACGAAGGTATTGCGACTCCGGTATTGCTGGGCGATGCAAAAAGAATTAAAGCGCTTATTGAAGAATATTCGCTCGATTTGGAAGATGCACAAATCATTGATCCTAGAGATGCAAGTGAAGCAGATCGTCGTGCGAGGTATGGAGAAATCCTTTTCAAAAAACGCCAACGAAAAGGCATGACACTTTTCGAAGCTACGCGTGTGATGCGCGAACGCAACTATTTCGGTGCTATGATGGTTGAAAACGGAGAAGGCGATGCGCTAATTTCCGGCATTACCAGAAGCTACAAAGAAGTGATTCGTCCTGCTCTTCAAATTATAGGAACAGCAGAAGATGTGCGAAAAGTGGCGGGGATGTATGTGGTATTTACCAAAGAAGGTCCGGTGTTTTTTGCCGATACCACGGTTAACCACAACCCAAGCGCCGAGGACATTGTAGACATTACACTATTGGTCGCGAAAGCAGTAAAAAACTTCAAAATTCAACCACGAATTGCCTTGCTTTCTTACGCAAATTTTGGAAGTGCGGAAGGAGAGGATCCACAAAAAATGCGCACTGCTTGTGCTATTTTGCACAAAGAACATCCCAACCTCATTGTGGATGGCGAAATGCAGGCAAATTTTGCACTCAATCAGGAACTCCTCGCTGAGTTTTTTAGCTTCTCCGATTTGCATGGTAAAAAACCAAATACCTTTATTTTCCCGAATCTTTCAGCAGGAAATATTTCTTACAAAATGATCCAGGAAATGACCAACGCAGAGGTTATTGGTCCGATTCTGTTAGGCATGAAAAAATCCTTTCACGTTTTGCAAATTGGTTGCTCGGTGAGGGAAATAGTGAACATGGTGAAAATCGCGGTGCTCGATGCACAGGTAAAGAATAAAAAG
>JBIKKU010000027.1:0-16906 GCA_044360245.1 Flavobacteriales bacterium
TAATGGCCACAGACAATAATCTTCCGGTTGAACAGTTGATTAAGCTGGCACTGAAAAATATGTAATTTCACGGTTCTTAATTGTGGCGAATAAAAACCTGAATAGCGGTAAAAAACTGATTACCCTGTCCGTTGTGGGCTTAATGGGTATCACCTTCTTGGGATATGCCAAGGAGCAACAATTGTTTTGGTTCAACGCCGAACCGGAAGCAAACCTCTCCGAGGAGCCTTCCATGCCTTTGGATTCTCCAACAGTTAATCTTCCCTACCCTATTTATTCCCATGGAACTTCAGATACGACCAATTCTTCGGGCATCAATCTGGAAGATCCGCTCAATTTTCAGCCTACTGTAGTATTTAATCCCGAAACAGGTTCATACGAATTCCAATACAATGTTGGCGGAACAGAATACATGCCGGGTCAAAACATGAGCTTTGAAGAATATCAGGCTTACCAAATGCAACAAACACTCCAACAAAACTGGAACGACATTGCCAAGGAAAGCATGAGCGAAAATTCAGGAGAAAAACCACTCATACCGACGCTGAATGTGGGCAAAAAGGAAGAAGAAGGAATTTTCGGATCCAATTTAATCGACATCAAACCTTCAGGAACTGCAGAATTGCGTTTTGGTGTCAACACCTCCAAAACAGACAACCCGCAGATCCCTGAAAAACAAAGAAAAATTACGGTTTTCGATTTCGATCAGCGCATTCAATTGAGCGTAACCGGAACCATCGGAAATAAACTTCGATTGAGCACCAGTTACAATACAGAGTCGACTTTCGATTTTGAAAACCAAATGAAGCTCGAATACCGCGGAGATGAAGACCAGATCATTCAAAGCATTGAAGCAGGTAACGTAAACCTTCCTTTACAAGGATCACTCATCACCGGAAGTCAGTCCCTCTTTGGTATCAAAGCACAATTCAAATTCGGAAAACTAACCGCTACAACCGTTTTTTCTTCACAAAAAGGTAAACGCACCGAAATTGAAGTTGCAGGTGGGGCGCAGGTGAACAATTTTGAAGTCACTGCCGACAATTACGAAGCCAACAAACACTATTTTCTGGCACATTATTTTAGAGATCATTTCGATTTTGCCATGGCCTCCTTGCCCACGGTAAATTCACAAGTGAGCATTACCCGTATGGAAGTGTGGGTAACCAACACCAACAATACCGTAGACAACACCCGTAACATCATTGCATTTGCCGACTTAGGTGAAACTTCTGTTTTGCAGGGAAATCCCGGTAGCATCAGCGGATCAATGCCAAAAAACACCGCCAACGGACTATATACAGCAGTGGCAAACAACCCCGGAGTACGCGGCTTTAACAATGCAACAGCAACTTTAGGAGCCATCACTGCTGCACCCGGACCATTCTCCCAATCCATCCATTACGAAAAAGTTCAGAACGCAAGAAAATTATCCGATCAGGAATTCACTTACAACCCCATGCTCGGATTCATCACGCTGAATCAACCCTTGAACAACGATGAAGTTTTGGCCGTTGCTTTTCAGTTTACCTATTTAGGACAAACCTATCAAGTTGGTGAATTCTCTACCGATGGTATTGCCGGTACAGATGCACTTATTCTCAAATTACTTAAAGGAACCATTACCAATCCTGCATTCAAACGTTGGGATCTGATGATGAAAAACATTTATTCCATCGGAGCATATCAAGTGAACCGTGATAATTTCCGTTTGGATGTTTGGTACAACAATCCCGCCACTAGCGTTGATATCAACTATATTCCGCAAACCGGAGTCGACAACAAAATGATCATCCAATTGCTGGGTGCCGACCGTTACGATCAAAACAACAATGCCTACAGCGATGGTGTTTTCGATTTCATTCCTTTAACCTTTACGGGCAATAAAGCCAACAATGGAGGTACGATCAATCCGGTAAATGGGCGTATCATTTTCACTACCGTCGAACCATTTGGTACTACCCTAAAAACACAATTACAAAACGCAGGACTTTCGCAAACGGTAATTGACAACACCGTTTTCCAGCCGCTTTACGATTCAACAAAAACCGCTGCACAGCAGATTCCAAAACTCAATCGTTTTAAATTAAAAGGTCGCTACCAATCTTCGGTGAGCTCTGAAATTTCGCTTAATGCATTGAACATCCCACAAGGAGCAGTAACGGTTACAGCCGGCGGAAGAACATTGGTAGAAAATCAAGATTACACAGTTGACTATAACCTTGGTCGCGTAAAAATCATCAACCAAGGATTACTCGAATCACAAACACCAATTAAAGTTTCGGTGGAAAGCAACACCCTTTTCAGCATGCTCACCAAAACCATGTTGGGCGCGCGATTCGATTATAAAATCAGTAAAGACGCAAACGTTGGTGGTACCATCATCAACATGACGGAACGTCCATTGACACAAAAAATAAATATTGGCGATGAGCCCGTAAGCAATACCATGCTTGGTTTGGATGGAAGCTTCCGTAAAGAAGTACCTTACCTAACACGACTTGTAGATAAACTTCCACTGATTTCTACCAAAGAAAAATCAATGGTGAGTGCTTCCGGTGAATTTGCAACACTCATTCCCGGAACAGCAAGAGCCATTAATGGAATTTCTTATATCGACGATTTTGAAGGAAGTCAGTCCGCGATTGATATCCGTTCCTTCTCCATGTGGCATTTGGCTTCTGTTCCGAAAGGACAGCCTGATTTATTTCCCGAAGCATCCTTATCCAACAACCTTGCATATGGAATGAATCGTGCATTATTGAATTGGCATGTTGTCGATCCGCTCTTTTACAACAACAACAACCTCACTCCCGACCACATCAAAAACAGTCCGATGCAGAGTAACCATACCATGCGTCAGATTTTCGAACAAGAAGTATTTCCGAATCGCCAATTGGCAACAGGACAACCAACCAATATTGCAGTTTTTGATGTTGTGTTCTGGCCAAGAGAACGCGGTCCATACAACTACGAAACCACAGGATATCCCGGTGTTTCGGCAGGTTTAGATCCTTCAACGGGATATTTGTATGACCCTGAAAGTCGTTGGGGCGGTATCATGCGTCAATTACAAACAACCGATTTTGAAGCAGCAAACATTGAGTTCATTCAGTTTTGGGTGATGGATCCATTCAACTCCGATGCTGTTGCCGATCTGGGTACTGCAGGCGGAGATTTGTACTTCAACCTTGGAAATATTTCGGAAGACATCTTATCGGATTCACGAAAAAGTTTTGAAAACGGAATACCAACTGCAAACAGTTTTGATCCTGCCTTGCTTGATCAAACCGTTTGGGGAAATGTTCCTACAACACAGCCTGTCGTGAACGCATTCGAAAATTCTGAAGACCCAAACATTCGTTTGAAACAAGATGTTGGTTTGGATGGAATGACCTCCGCAACCGAAATCAATTTCTTTCAATCGTATGTAAATGCCATTGCAGGATTTGTTGCTGTGGGTGCACCATTGCGCGATTCCATGTTGAACGATCCATCCAACGATAATTACAATTACTACCGCGACGATCGATATGATGCCGTGCAAGCAAATATTTTGCAGCGTTACAAGCGATACAACGGACACGAAGGCAATTCTCCTACCAATGAGTTTTCGCAAGATTTGAACGCTGATGGTTATCCTACATCTGCATCTACCATTCCGAATGTTGAGGACATCAATCAGGACAACAACCTGAGTGAATCTGAAGCTTATTTCCAGTATAAAGTAAGTTTAAGACCTGCAGATATGGTGGTGGGTCAGAACTTCATCACCGATGCATTGGTAAAAACAGAAACCATGCCCGATGGTTCGCAAAAACAAATCACTTGGTATCAGTTTAAAATTCCGGTCAACAAATACGAAAAAGCCATCAACGGAATTTCAGATTTCCGCTCCATCCGCTTTATCCGCATGTTTGTGAAAGGACATTCAACACCTATCACCTTGCGTTTTGCACGTTTGGAACTTATCCGTTCAGAATGGCGTACTTACCGTCAAGATTTGCTTGAACCGGGTGAATACATTCAAGGAGATCCTTCCAACACAACCTTCTCCCTTTTTGCAGTAAACATTGAAGAAAACGGTAATCGTGTTCCCATCAATTACGTGCTTCCTCCGGGAATTCAGCGTCAGGTTGACGTAGCTACTGCAAACCTTCGTAACCTGAACGAACAATCACTCGCCATGGAAGTGTGCGGTCTTGAAGATGGTGATGCAAGAGCTTGTTACCGTAATGTCAATTTCGATGTGCGTTCATACAAGCGTTTAAAAATGTTTGTGCATGCTGAATCAAGTTCACAAACCAACCAGGTGGTTTACGATAAAGATGTGACCTTGTTTATTCGTCTTGGTTCCGACTTCACCGAAAACTATTACGAATACGAAATTCCGCTTTACATGACCCCTTGGGGTGCTACTGCAGATTCGGATATCTGGCCTTCTGCAAATGAAATCGATATCGAATTCGACATGCTCAAGGACCTTAAGTTGGAACGTAATGCTAAGGTTCTTGCCGGATTAACAACCTACAATCAGCTTTACATTACCATCGATCCGAACAACAGTCAGCGACTTCTTAAAATCATTGGTAACCCGAACCTTCAAGGATTGAAAGTAGTTATGGTTGGTGTAAGAAATCCCAACAAAAACAACAGCAATCCATGGAAACCGGACGACGGAACTGCGAAATGTTTTGAAGTTTGGATCAACGAATTAAGGCTTACCGATTTCGATCAACATGGTGGATGGGCTGCAATTGGCCGCGTAAATGCTAACCTTGCCGACTTTGCACAAGTTGCTGTGTCTGGAAATTACAGTACTCCATATTGGGGAAGTATCGAGAAAAAAGTAAGCGAGCGTCAACGCGACACACGCTATGGTTGGGATGGTTCTACTTCTTTCGAATTAGGAAAATTCTTCCCGGAAAAATGGGGGATTAAGGTTCCGCTCTTCCTTGGATACTCCGAGAACATCATTAGACCTCAATTCGATCCGCTCAATCCGGATATTGAATTCAACGATTTACCATCCGATCAACAAGCTATTTCCAAAGCCAAAGTCATCGACTACACAAGGCGCAGGAGCATGAACTTTACGAATGTCCACAAAGAAAGAGGTCAGGGCAAAAAAGCACATTTCTACGATGTAGAAAACCTATCGCTTTCCTATTCCTATTCCGAATTGTACAAACGCGACATCAACACGGAATTTAATATTACCAAGACTTATCGTGGAGGATTAAATTACCAGTTCACGGCAACTCCTCGTCCTTTTGAACCTTTCAAAAACAGTAAATTCCTCGCGAAATCGAAATGGTTTACACTCATCAAAGACATCAATCTTTTCTACCAACCTAAATCCATTACTTTCCGAAACGATCTCAATCGTTCTTACAATGCGATGCAGGTGCGTAACAACTACGAAGGATTGGTTTTCCCAACCTACACCAAAAACTTCACTTGGGTGCGTGCCTATGATGTGAAATACGATTTGAGCAAAAACATCAAATTCGATTTAAATGCCAACAACAACGCTGTCATTGGTGAGCCGCTTGGAAGGGTAGATAAATTGTACCAAGACGAATACCAGACGTTCAAGGATAGCGTATGGCAGTCATTGCAACAGTTTGGAATCAACAAACAATACAACCATACAGCGAACGTCAACATTACTTGGCCTACAGCAAAAATTCCGGCCTTGGATTGGATTAATCTTACCACCAGATACTCGGTTTCTTATGATTGGCAGCGCGCGCCATTTGGTCAGGATACTTTAGGCAATACGGTACAAAATTCACGAAACGTGAACTGGAGTGCGCAGTTAAACATGAATACGCTTTACAACAAGGTGCCTTATCTGAAAAAAATCAATCAAAAAGCACAAGGAGGCGGAAATCAAAAAGGAGTAAGAGGTCAGAAGGATAAGGAACCACAACCTAAACCCGGCGAAGAAAAGACGGCATCCGATTCTACCAAAAAGAAAGAAAAGGAACCCATTTTTACCGTCTGGGAAAACATCGCACGTGTGGGTATGAGTTTGAAAAATGTATCCGTTACCTATAGCACAACCGACGGTATCATGCTTCCCGGATTCAAGGCCACCAATGCGGTGCTTGGGATGGATAATTCATGGGATTCCCCTGGATTTGGTTTCGTTTTCGGAAAACAAAACCGCGACCTCTGGGGAAGAGAAGCCGATTGGGGGAATGGTGAGAATGATTACGCCAGGTACGCTGCCGATAACAACTGGTTGATTCAAAACAAATACCTCAACACACAATACACCAGCAACCATACTCAAAACATCAATGCAAGAGCATCTTTGGAACCCTTAACAGGTTTGAGGATTGATATCAATGGCGAAAGAAATATTTCCGAAAACTACACGACTTTCTTCCGGTACGTGGATACTGCAAATGGTCAAATCATTGACGATTACCTCGCACAAAACGAAATGTTTACAGGGATGATGAGTATGTCGGTTCTCACTTGGAAAACAGCATTCTCCAGAAACAGCAGCGATCACGTTTCGCAAGTATTTGAAGATTTCCGCGACAATCGGGCCATCATGTCAGATATTCTTGCTGGGCAAAACGCCAATTCAAGCGGTGCAAACACGTCCGAACCCGGTTACCGCGATGGTTACGGAGGCACTCAACAAGATGTTTTGATCGGATCATTCATTGCAACATACACCGGAAAAACTCCGGGCGAAAAACACATCAATCCATTTAAAATGATGCCCATGCCAAACTGGCGAATCACCTTCGATCCAATGGCAAAAACCAAAATAAAATTCCTTAAAAAATATTTCAAATCACTTTCGATTACTCACGGTTATCGTTCTACCATGACCATTGCCAACTACACAACAAACATGTTGGCCACCAAAGATGCAAATGGAGATTTTAACGCAAGAGACATCGGAAACAACATCATCAACTCCAGACAAATCAGCGTGATTACGATCTCTGAGCAATTCTCTCCATTGATCAACATTGACATTACCTGGAACATGAAAAACAAATCGAAGCCGGGCAACCTCATCACCAAATTTGAAATCAAGCGCGACCGAAATCTTTCGCTTAGCTTAACCAACAATCAGCTCACGGAGATTATCAGTAAAGAATTTATCGTTGGTTCAGGATACCGCTTCAACAATGTGAAACTTCCTTTTCAAATTCTTGGAAAGGATTTGGAAAGCAACTTGAATGTGAAGTTTGACCTCTCCATCAGAAACAATATGACCATCACCCGGAAAATTGTAGAAAACCTTAACCAGGCTACTGCGGGTCAAAACATGGTTTCCATCAAATCGTCTGCCGACTACCAGTTAACAGATAAATTAATGCTTCGCGTTTATTACGACAAAGTCATTAACAAACCTGTAGTATCAACCTCATTCCCTACAGCAAACACAAATGCAGGTTTAGCTATTCGATTCACACTTTAGTCACACAAGTCCTAAAGAAAAAATTATACTTTTGGGCAAAACAACAAACATGAATATTCCAGCTAACCTCAAGTACACAAAAGATCACGAATGGGTTCGTGTAGAAGGTGACATTGCCTATGTAGGTATCACAGATTTCGCTCAGGGAGAACTTGGCGATATCGTTTATGTAGAAATCGAAACCGAAGGAGAAACCGTAAATCAGGAAGAAGTTTTCGGAACAGTAGAAGCCGTTAAAACCGTTTCTGATTTGTTTATGCCTGTTACCGGTGAAATTCTTGAAGTTAACTCCGCTTTGGAAGGAAATCCTGAAGCTGTAAATAAAGATCCATACGGTGACGGCTGGATGATTAAAGTTAAGTTGAGCAACCCCGCTGATGTAGATGGTCTGCTTGATGCTGTTGCCTATCAGGCTCTAGTTGGCTAATGTTATCCTTTCTTAGGTATAATACATTATCGGTAAGTTGGTCTTTGATCATTTTACTGCTTTGCCTTACACCTACCCATCATTTACCGGAATTCGATATTTGGGCTATTTTTTCTCTGGATAAAATAGCCCATTTCCTTTTATTTTCTGTTCTGGCGCTTTTCACAATTGTTGGGCTCAAAAGGCAATATTATGCATACCATCTGCGTTATTATGCCAAGACCGTTGCTTTAATTTATTGCGCCGTATACGGATTTCTAACCGAATCTCTTCAGTTGCTGATCTCTCCTACAAGAAGCTTTGACTGGCTTGATTTAGTGGCTGATATCATTGGTGCATTGATTGGCATTGGCCTTTTTAGGTTTATCTACGGAAAAGAGTTTTTTAATTGAACCAATTCAACATTGGACTGTACAGAAATAAAAAGTAAATTCGCACTTAATACTCCGAATTATGGAAATTAAAAAATCCCCCGAAGCTGATTTAGAGAAAAAAAGAGGTTCTCTTCTTGCAGTAGGGTTGTTGTTCACCTTTGCTGTTACACTTTCAGCATTTGAGTTGACTTCTGTAACCAAACAGGAACAAAAAAAGGAAAGAACTGTAATGGCCGGTTTGGATGATGAAACCATCATCGATATGCCAACCCCTCCACCACCTGTTGCACCACCACCTCCACCACAAATGCTTCTTGAAATTGAAGTAAAGAAAGACAATGAGGTAATCGAAGAAGTTAAGGTTAACATGGAAACCGAAGTTGAAACCGAAAAAATCGACTTCTCCAATGTTAAGCAAGAAGAAGAGGTAGTTGAAGAGGAAATCTTCAAAGTGGTAGAAAAAATGCCAAGCTATCCGGGTGGTGAAGCTGAGATGTTTAAATATTTGCAAGCCAACCTTAAATATCCACCCATTGCAAAAGAATCCGGTATCCAAGGAAAAGTATACATCCGTTTTCTTGTAGAAAAAGACGGTTCCATTGCTCGTGTAGAAGTACTTCGTGGTGTGCATCCTTCATGTGATGAAGAAGCTATGCGTGTTGTAAAAAACATGCCGAAATGGCAACCGGGTGAACAGCGCGGAAAACCGGTTCGTGTATGGTATACGCTTCCGGTCCACTTCAAATTGAACTAATCCTATTAGAATAATTTACCAAGGCCTCCTAGTGAGGCCTTTTTTTATGGATGTCTCTCCATAAATCACCTAAAAAGACCTTCGATTTAATAACCATCACCGGTGAAAACAGCTGCTCTGTTATTACGGTTCTATTGATGATAATTAAACGATACCCAATTCCGCAACCAACCCCCAGATAACGTAAGAACCTATACTGAATCGTCATTAATGGTTCATAAACGGCAAAGAATTTTTTGGGTTGGTGCTTACGTGTACCGTTCACATCAAAAGAATAATGGGCCAATCCGAAACCAACCTGAGCAGGAATCGTAGCTTCCCAACGGTAGGTTCTATAAAAGGCATACTCGCCAAATAAACTGAAGTAATTCATATGAAAACGCGTGTACTGCGTTCGGTCATTAAACTCTTTATTGAACTCCGGATAATCACGCGTAAGCCAATTGTATCCAATTCCAAATTTCACCACTCCACCAAAATCAATTCCGGCTCTCAAGTTGGAAACGGTTGCAAAGCGATTGGAAACAAATGAATATTGCGAACCATAACTTCCGTAGAAGGATGGTTTTAAATGCAAGGCAGACGACAAACTATCACGCAATTGAGCATTCCCTTTCATAGAACCAAAGAAGGCACTCAAAACTGCTAGAAAAACCAAAATTCGGGTCATAAAAAAAGTCCGTAACGAATTACGGACTTTTTTATGAAGCTTATAAATATCAATGCTCTTCTTCTTCACCATCCTTGAGTGGAACAGTTTGTGGACAGAAGTCTTCATCGTAACCTGGCTTAGAGTAATCATAAGGCCAACGGTGAACTTCAGGAATAGCACCAGGCCAGTTTCCGTGGATATGCTCCACCGGAGTTGTCCATTCCAAAGTGTTTGATCTCCATGGGTTTTGAACAGCACGTGGGCCGCGGAAAACACTATAGAAGAAGTTGAAAAGGAAAACCAATTGGGCAAGACCTCCAATGATGGCAAATACAGAAATAACAACGTTAAGGTCGATAATTCCATCAAACATGGGGTACATGGTGTAATCGTAATAACGACGTGGAGCTCCTGAAAGACCAACGAAGTGCATTGGCATAAATACACCGTAGGCACAAATGATAGTCAACCAGAAGTGAGCATATCCCAATTTGTTGTTCATCATACGACCATACATTTTAGGGAACCAGTGGTAAACACCTGCAAACATTCCAAATACAGCTGACACACCCATTACAATATGGAAGTGAGCTACAACGAAGTATGTATCGTGCACTTGAATATCCAATGCAGAGTCAGCCAGGATGATACCTGTAAGACCACCGGTAATGAACGTAGATACCATCCCAACAGAGAACAACATGGCAGGAGTGTAAACGATATTACCTTTCCAAAGCGTGGTGAGGTAGTTAAACACTTTTACGGCAGATGGAATTGCAATCAACAAGGTGGTGAACACGAATACAGATCCAAGGAATGGATTCATACCTGTTACATACATGTGGTGACCCCACACGATAAAGGAGAGGAATCCAATAGCAAGGATAGAACCAATCATTGCACGATAACCGAAAATTGGCTTACGTGAATTGGTTGCGATAACCTCAGAAGTGATACCAAGAGCAGGAAGAAGAACAATGTATACCTCAGGGTGACCAAGGAACCAGAATAAGTGTTGGTAAAGAATAGGAGACCCACCTGTGGCATCAAGCATACCTTCATTGGCAGTAATGATGTCAGAAAGATAGAACGACGTTCCAAATGTTCTATCCATCAAAAGCAACAATACCGCTGAAAGAAGAACAGGGAAAGAAAGAACACCAAGAACTGCAGTGATCAAAAATGCCCAAACCGTAAGTGGCATGCGGGTCATTTTCATTCCTTTTGTTCTAAGGTTAAGAATGGTAACGATATAGTTCAATGATCCAAGAAGGGAAGACGCAACGAAAATCGCCATGGACACCAACCAAAGGGTCATACCTAAACCTGAACCCGGCATGAAATCAGGATGCGCACTTAATGGAGGATAAATGGTCCAACCACCTGAAGCAGGTCCTGTTTCAACGTAGAAAGAGTAAACCATGATTACGCTCGACAGGAAGAACATCCAGAAAGAAAGCATGTTCAAAAACCCTGAAGCCATATCACGGGCTCCTAATTGCAAGGGAATAAGTAAGTTGGAGAATGTTCCACTCAGACCACCGGTCAACAAGAAGAACACCATGATGGTTCCGTGAATCGTTACTAAACCAAGGTACATGTTACGGTCAAGTATTCCACCCGGAGCCCATTTTTCACCAAGGAAAAAGCTAAGGAAATCAAACGATTGATTCGGCCATCCCAATTGTAAACGGAAAAGGATGGACATCAACATCGCAACAAAACCCATGAAAATCGCTGTGATCAAGAATTGCTTCGAGATCATTTTGTGGTCTTGCGAGAAGATGTATTTGGTGATAAAATGCTCTTTATGATGATGCCCATGGGCTTCCTCATGATGAGCGCTGTGTTCAATTGTTGCTGCCATTTATCTCACAGTATAATTTGAAACTTCGTTGCTTATTTCAGTGCAGTGATTTTCACGCTGTCTGCAGGAACTGCAGTGGTGTCTGCTGCTACTGCATCTTCTGTTTTTTCTGCAGGAGCAGCTTCAGGCATGATTTCCTGCTTGAAGGTTTTTTGCTCTGCATACCACTTCTTGTAACCTTCTTCGGTATCCACTTTTACAACCATTTGCATGTTGTAGTGTGCCGATCCGCAGATCTTGTTGCAAAGAAGAATGTAATCAAACTTTTCATTGCCAACCACAGTACGCATACTGTCGGTAGTGATGGTTGGTTTGAATTTGAAACGGGTTGTCATACCGGGAACCGTGTTCATTTGTACCCTGAAATGCGGCATGTAAGCGGAGTGAATTACATCCTGTGAACGGAAAGTCAATTCATATTCTTTGTTCACTACAAGGTGAATTTCTTTAAGCTTAATCACCTTATCATCCATGGCCTTTTTCTCAATTTCAGGAGTCATGGAGGCTTTTAGGTCTTTCAAACGTTTAATGTGGCGCTGTGTACGTTCTTTTTTGGCTTTTGCTTTTGCATAGGACGCGTCAGTCATGATTTGCGCAGTTTCTTTTGGTGCATCTGCATTTGCAAGTTGAACGGCAATTTCATCAACGGTTTTCTGAAGACGAACAATTGCAGAATCAATCGTTGCATTGGTTTGAACACCTACAGGATTGTTGTTGTGTACCAAACGGAAATCAGAATGACCAAGTGTATTGTCATCACCTGAATAACGAGCGAACCACTCAAACTGTTTGGAGTAAAGTTCAATGCGCACAGCTTCTTTGCTGGACTCTGAAGTCATTTCGTTCCAGGTTTTCAAACCAAGGATAATGATAACCGCAAGTACTGCAGCAGGAACAATGGTCCACAACAATTCAAGCTTGTTATCATGCGGAAAGAAAAGTGCTTTTCTGTCTTTACGGTAGTGGTATTTGTTCGCAAAAAGGAACAACAACACATGGGTAGCAGCAAAAACAATAAGAATGATGTAGAAGTTGATCTTCAACAACCAATCTGTTTTAGCACCATGCTCGGATGCAGCCACCGGGAGGTCGCCCATACCGTATTTACCAATCATGTAAAATGTGGAAATCAAAAATGCGAATCCAAACAACAGCCAGAGGTTTGCATTCATCTTGATGTCTCCTTCAGGAATCTGGTGAGGTTTGTCCTCACGGATTTCTTTGGAAAGCTCAAGAACACGCATCAACTGGGCAACAGCAATGATACCCAGAAGAAGAATCAGAACGATAATCAGCTTATCCATGATAGCGCAGTTGTTTTAAAATTAAATGTGATGGTGAATACTTTCGTCGAGGTAAGGGTGTTGAACCGGTACCAATGGCGATTTGGTGAGGTTGTTCAATACAACGTAAATGAAGCTGCCAAGGAATACGAGGAACATTCCGATCTCCAACAGACCGTAATGCCACTCTTCGAAAACGGTAGCAGGCATAACCAATACATAAACATCAAACCAGTGACCAAGGAAAATGACAAGTCCGATGATGGTAAGGATTTTTCTGTGACGTTTTGCTTCACGGCTCATCAAAAAGAGCATCGGAAGAATGAAGTTCACAGCAAACATCATGAAGAACGGAACATTGTAATGCTCAATACGGAACTTGAAATAAGTAATCTCTTCAGGAATGTTTGAGTACCAAATCAACATGAACTGGAAGAACCAGATGTATGACCAAAGGAAAGAGATGGCAAACATCCATTTTCCAAGATCATGGATATGACTTTCGTTCACTTGTTTGAGGTAGCCTTGACCTTGAAGGTAAAGTACAATCATGATAAAGGTGATAATTGCGCTCACCCACATACCGGAGAACACATACCAACCATACATGGTAGAGAACCAGTGTGGATCAAGTGACATCAGCCAATCCCAAGCCATGGTGGAGGAGAATACCGCGAAGAACACAAGGAAAAGTGCACCTTGACGGTAGTTTTTGAAATGCAAATCGGTTCCACCAACTTGGTCTTCCAACAAAGAACGCTTGCGGAAAGAACGCATAAAGATGAAGAAAGTAGCAAGGTAAACGAACGTGCGAATCAAGAAGAAAGGAACGTTCAGGTAAGTACCCTTGTTAGCAATCAAAGGATCGTAATGGTGACTGGTTTTATCATACAATTCACCATCCATCCAATGGTAAAGATGGTTCATGTGTAAACTTGAAGCAACCATGATAAGGGCAATCACCACAATACCAATTGGCAGGTATCCCATTACTGCTTCAAACACACGCTTCAGAACTGTTCCCCAAGCTGCTTCCGTTGCATATTGCAGCGCAAGAAAGAAAAGGGCGCCAAGTGAAATGGCAAAGAAAAAGAAGCCGTTGACAAGGACGTTCGCCCAAATGCGGTTGCTGGCGTGATCAGAATGGTCAGTGAGCACTCCGATAATCAGCCCCACGAGCCCAATTCCCATGAGCGCGAAGGTGAAGTTTTTAGCCCGTTTTGAAAATGTAAATTCCATTGTGTCGGATTGCTAAACGTTAGGGATTAATGCTGTTGGTTATTGGTGGTGCTGTCAGCAGCAACAGGTGCAGCTACAGCGGCAGTGGCGGTAGAATCTAAAGGATAAGTTCCGCCGTTGCGAAGTTGTTTTACATAGTGAACGAGGATCCAGCGTTCTTCTTTGTTCAACTGACCGGCATGTGCTCCCATTACACCCTTTCCGTAAGAAATGGAGTGGAACATTTTACCATCAGGTAAAGCTTGAATGTTCGCTGATTGATAATTCGGAACACCATTGAATTTTCCGTTCTTCACGATGGAACCCTGACCATCACCTGCTTCACCATGACAGTGCGTACAGAATTGAAGGTACAAGTGTTCACCCTTAGCCATAATCTCATCAACATTGGCCGCAGTTAGCACAATCGGGTTTTTCACCATTGCTGATTTTTCATACATGTCTGCCTCTTCAGCAGCATTTGCAGGCGCGAAAGGATATGGGAAGTTGAAAACTGCTTTGCTCTCGTCGGCAGAAAAAGGAACTGTACCGGCAGCAGGAACTTTTGCAGATTGCTGATCAGGATGGTTGTAATCCAGGTAAGCATCCACAGAAGGGGAACGGTACATGTCAGGCATGTATTCATAACCCGGACTGTTTGGATCCTTGGTGCAGGAACTAAGTCCTAACACGATTACCGGAAGGCCGATGGTCAATACTTTCTTGATAGCCATAATTATTTGGATTCTCTTACGTCAATTTCAATTGCACCTGTTTCTTTGAGCATGTTTTGAAGTTCATCTGCAGAAAATTTGTGGTTCTCTGAAATATGAAGTTCCATAACAAACTTATCGTCCGTAGTGCGCGGATCAGGATTACGAGCAGGCATACCCGGAAGTGTTTTGTTGCGCAACAGGTAAGTAATGGCCATACCGTGTGCAGCACAAAATACTGTAAACTCAAACGTTACCGGAATAAATGCAGGCAAGTTCTCAATTAAGGAGAAATTTGGCTTACCACCAATATTCATTGGCCAGTCGAGAATCATAAAGTAACGAATCGCGAGTAGGGCCAAGGTTGTACCGGTCAATCCGTAAAGGAATGCTGCTATACCAAGACGAGTATGCTGCACACCAATTACCGGGTCAATTCCGTGAATAGGGAACGGCGAATACACATCGTTCACATGAACACCTTTGCCGACGAGCTTTTTGGCACCTTCTAAAAGGACCATGTCGTCGTCATACATTGCGTAAATAATTTTTTCTGCCATCGTTTGTTGCCTTTATGATGATTAGTGATGGTTCTTATCGCGGTAAGATTCTCCGGAAACTTTAAGGATCGATTTCACCTCATTGAGCGCCAATACCGGGAAGTAACGGGCGAACAACAAGAAGAGCACGAAGAAAATTCCAATGGTTCCGATGAAAATTCCGATGTCGATGAAAGTTGGGTAGAACATGCTCCAAGAAGATGGAATGTAATCGCGGTGGGTTGAAGTCACGATGATTACAAAACGCTCGAACCACATACCAATGTTCACTACAATCGACATTACAAAGGTGAATGTAAGGTTGGTACGAAGTTTCTTGAACCAGAAAAGCTGCGGAGAAATTACGTTACATGTCATCATGGACCAGTAAGACCAGGCATAAGGACCGGAGAAACGGTTGATGAATGCGTAGCTTTCATATTCTACACCTGAATACCAAGACACGAAAAGCTCAGTGAGGTAAGCAACACCTACAATGGAACCTGTAACGATGATTACGATGTTCATGTATTCGATATGCTTAATAGTGATGTAGTTTTCAAGGTGCATCACCTTACGCATGATCAAGAGGAGTGTTTGTACCATCGCAAATCCGGAGAATACCGCACCCGATACGAAATACGGAGGGAAGATGGTGGTGTGCCAACCCGGAATTACGGAAGTCGCAAAGTCGGTTGCTACAATGGAGTGTACAGAAAATACAAGTGGAGTTGCCAAACCTGCAAGAACCAATGAAACAATTTCAAAACGGTTCCATGCTTTTGCATTACCGGTCCAACCAAAAGAAAGAATGCTGTAAACTTTTTTCGCTGTTGGTTTGGTCATACGGTCGCGGATGGTTGCAAAATCCGGAATCAAACCGATGTACCAGAACACTAAGGATACAGTAAAATAAGTCGAAATCGCGAATACGTCCCAAAGCAATGGTGAGTTGAAGTTCACCCACAAGGATCCAAATTGGTTTGGAAGCGGAAGAACCCAATATGCACACCAAACACGTCCCATGTGAATTACCGGGAAGGTTGCGGCCATGATTACGGCGAAGATGGTCATAGCCTCTGCAGAACGGTTAATCGCCATTCTCCAACGCTGACGGAACAACAACAATACAGCGGAGATTAGGGTTCCGGCGTGACCGATACCTACCCACCATACGAAGTTGGTAATGTCCCATGCCCAACCAACTGTCTTATTCAAACCCCAGGTTCCGATACCTGTACCAATGAGGTAAAGGATACATCCGATTCCCCACAGGGCGATTACACCGGCAATGGCCAAAAGGACATACCATGCACGGGGTGCCTTGCTTTCGATAGGCCTACAGATATCTTCTGTGATATCGTGGTAGGTCTTTTCTCCAAGAATGAGCGGTTTACGTATTGCTGCTTCTTTTTGCATTATGCGGAGTTTTTATGCTTAGTGACTGTGTTCTTCTTCTTTTTTCTCTGCGCCTTCAGCGTGACCGTGAGCATCTGCAGCAGGCACTTTGCCCTCTACGTTACGCACTTTCACTTGGTACCAGATGTTTGGTTTCACACCTACTTCTTCGAGTGCTTGGTATGCGCGGTCTGAAGTAGATACTTTACGGATGTTGGAATTCACATC
>JBIKKU010000033.1:0-14723 GCA_044360245.1 Flavobacteriales bacterium
GCACACCTGTATCTGTTCTACCGCAACCTAATGTCCAAACCTTTCGGTTCGAATTCAGCCGCGTTAAACATTCCTCAATCACTTGTTGAATCGTAACTACACCCGGCTGCACTTGCCATCCATGGTAATTCGTTCCATCGTAGGCAATCTCTAAAAAGTACCGTTGCATAGGATTATTTGATGGTGTATTCGATGCGGCGGTTCAATTGATGTTGTTCTTCGGTTTGTGCATCCTTAACCGTTGGCATGGTATCGCCATAACCTTTCCACGACAATCTTTTTCCATCAACACCTTTTCCAACCAAATAATCTACAACAGCTTTGGCACGTGCTTCGGAGAGTTTCTGGTTATACACTTTATCCCCGCGATTATCGGTATGTCCGCCGATTTCAATTTTCAATTCAGGATATTGAGTGAGGAATTCAGCAAACTTATCCAATTCAATTTTCGACTCCGGACGCAAAGAAGATTTATCCAAATCGAAGAAAATGTTTTCCAAACGAACAACAGTTCCGGGATCGGTAATACGCGATAAAGGAATATCAATTTGATAAGGTGTCGTTTCACCTTTGCGCTCAGCCAATGAAAAGTTTTTGGAATAAAATGCATATCCTTTTTTCTCCACGCGCACTGCATAATTTCGATTCGTGGCTAGGGAAACCAGGAATTCACCCGTTCCGCGATTGGAATAGCTTTCAACAACAATTTCGCCTGTAGACAAATCCACCAACTGGAAACGAGCCTCCAAGGGATCTTTTGTCTTGGCATCGTAAACAATTCCTTTGGCATAGGTGGTATAAACGGGACGCAAATGTTCGGGTAATTCAAAAGAGTACAAATCGAGCGAGCCATAACCACCGGGACGGTCGGATGCAAAAAATGCAACTTTTCCATCGGATGAAACCAACAATGAATTTTCCTCATGGTGTGTATTGATCGGATAACCTAAATTGACCGGTGTTCCCCATGCGCCATTGGGCTGACGACGACTCATGTAAATATCCAAACCTCCCATACCCGGATGTCCGTCGGAAGAAAAATAAAGTGTTTGTCCATCAGGATGAATCAATACACTTTGCTCATTGCCATCGGTGTTGATCACATCAGACAAGCGCTGCGGACGCTCCCATTCACCGGATTTGCTCATTTGTGCGAAAAAAATATCGCCGGTTCTGCGACCATCTTTACTGCGCATTCCACGAATAAAATAAACCGTTTTTCCATCTGAGGAATAAGAAGGCTGGGTTTCCCAATTCTGACTGTTAATGGTTTGTCCCATGTTTCTGGGCATCGACCATTCTTTTCCGTTTTTGAACGAGACAAACAAATCACAGGAACCAAATCCATCGCGGTTCTCGCCGTAATACCCATCGTTCGCCAATTCACATGCAGTAAAAATAAGGGTTTGTCCATCCGAAGAAAGTGAAGGAGCTCCTTCGTTCATCACGGTATTGATCTTACTGGAAATCGAGCGCGCATCTGTCCAAACATTTCCTCTTTTAATACTGAAGAAAAAATCTTCCTGCGCAAGTTCGGATGGTTTTTCGGGATTGCGGTTAGGAGAATTCGGATCTGCAACAAGTCGCGTAAATAAAAGCATCTTATCATCACCTGTAATGGTGGGGAAATACTCGGGACGATCGGTATTCACACCCGGACCAAGATTCACCGGATTAAAAGGCACCGGATTTTTTTTCATGTTGATGGCAAACTCACAATTGGTTTTCACCTTATCCGCTTTCTTTTTCATTTCTTCCGGAACTCTGGGAAAAGACAAGTATTTGTTGATATGTACCAAAGCCTCTTCATAATATCCAAGACGGTATTCGGCATTGGCAAGATTGAGAAAATTGTTGGGATAGAAATTCGGATTGATTTCTGCCACTTTGCGCATGTGTGTAATAGACTCTTCTACTCTACCACTTTCCATGCAGACCTGGGATAAAAGGATATAGGCTTCGATAAAATTTGGATCTGATTTGATCGCTTTTTGCAAGTTTAATTCAGCACCCTTTAAATCGAAACCACCTGTTTTTACATCGGGCGTTTCATAGCATTTCTGTGCAGCTTCGTAGGCCTTGATGGCTTTTTTATTTGAAGTGGAATACTCTTGTTTGGGTTGTGCATGCAACTGACAAGCGCTAAAAAAAACGATAAATGCTAAAAACAAAAAACGATTCATCATATCAGGGAATATTCATGTATTTATGGGTCTGAAGTGAAATATTCCACTTCGGATTTTTCTTTACGTAATCAACAATCAAAGGCAGCACCGCATCGGATTTGGACCATTCCGGTTGAAGATACAATTTACAGTCGGCATTTACACGGGCAGCATGTTCCTCGGCCCATGAGAAATCGGAAGGATGAAAAATTACCACCTTCAATTCATTGGCCAAATGATAAATGCTATCCACCGGTTTTTTAAACTTCTTAGGTGAAAAGCAAACCCAATGCCAAGATCCGGTCAGTTCATAAACTCCTGAAGTTTCTATCGCCATTTCCATTCCAGCTTCACGAAAAACATCGGTTAAGGGAGCCAAATCGTACATAGCAGGTTCTCCACCGGTTACTACGCAAAAATCGGCCGAAGTTTGTCTCACCCTCATAAGCAAATCGGAGGCAGAAGTTACAGGGTGCGCATCTGCATCCCAGCTTTCTTTGACATCACACCAATGACACCCCACATCACAACCACCTAAACGCATGAAATAAGCCGCACGACCGGAGTGAAATCCTTCACCCTGAACAGTGTAAAAATCTTCCATCAACGGATAGGCTGCCAGCATAGCACGAAGATAAGGAAGGATTGAGAATAAAATGTGAAAAACCCAATTTTGATGGTGATAGAAAACTCAATAGGTGTATTCAGCTATCAAGTGGATAACCAAAAGTCAGGAGATAGGTAAAAAACAGTATCAATAAAAAAAAACAAACCATTGGAGGTTAAAACATTTTCCTCGTGAAGATCTTCAAGTATTAAACCTAGATCATGATTTTGATAATCATTATTTCGAATTCTTTTGAACCCATTATCAGAAAGAAATTGACTAAGAGAAATTAAATTTGTAGGCTGATTTGCAGACACAAATACCTGTTTTACAACTGCTAGAAGTTTTCCATCTTTTCGTACAAATCCCAAAAAATCATATGCTGTGTCCGGAAAAAAATAATTGTGCAATAAAACACTAGTAAAGTAATCGCGCCATGAGCGGTAAAATATTCCATCATTTAGCTTGATTACATCTCGACCATCAATTAAAAAGACACTCTGTTCAGCACCTGAACTTATGAAATAATCGAAAGGAATGTGGAAACTTAAAAGGAAAATAGAAGGAAAAGCCTTGTTTAGTTCTGACTCTTCTTTTGATTTGAACGACTTTGGGTCTTCAATTTCTTCACCTGGTCCTTCGCTTGCTTTAAGGTAACAGGCAATTGCTTGGAGAGACTCTCCAAACCTAACTTTGCTCTTTCCTGAAATGACATCATAAATATCCTTTTTAGAAACCCCAATTATTTGTGCAAAATTACAAAATCTATCTCATAGAATAAAAAATCAATCCTGTTTAAAACTACCAATCACCTATAGGAAATATAAATCCCTAAATCTAATGTTAAAACTCAATCTTATAGCTGATTACAGGCACAAATCCTAATTGTGTAGCGGTTCGGATTTGACTGGATTTAGGGTCGAAATAATAACCAAAAATATTCTGACGGTTCGTGATGTTTTGCGCATCAATCTTAATGGTTTGAGTTGTGCGACGCTTGTTTATTTTTAAACTGAGTTGCAAATCTATTCGGAAATAATCGGGTTGACGAAGCGTGAAAATTTGGGTTTCATCCAAAACTTCTTCACCTGCATTGATGGATTCCTGCAATAAGATAGGAATGTACCTTCTCCCACCGGCGTAATTGATGCGCGAACTAACGCTTAGAATGGTGGTCTTTTTTTCTTTCTTTTTTCCGACAACAAATTCCTTTCCTCCAACTGCAGTTGCTGCATAATTTCCATTGAATCGCGTGCTATAGGTTTGACCATTTCCGGCCTGGTAAGTGGAATGAAAAACAGAACCCGTGAGCATGGCAAACCATCCTTGATTGAGGAAACGTTCAGCTGTAAAATCCAGACCAATGTTTTGTCCGGTTCCTTTATTGACAAGTGAATCGGTTGTATAGCCGCCGGAAAAATTGACTGCTGAAAAATAGGAATCAGCTTTATCGATAATGGGAATTTGAAAAAGGTATTGGTAATACAACTCGGGACGAATCCGGAAATTTTCGGTTACCATGAATTCATACCCAAGCACCGCATGAAAAGATTTTGATGGACCAAGTTCTTTATTCGGAATGGTTTTTTGTCCGCCATAACTCGACTCTACCATATACACCGTAAGGTCTTCCAAACGCGAATGAATACCTGTTCCAAAGGTGATGTTGTTTCGGTTATTGATGTTCCATCGGAGCGATGCACGCGGTTCAATGGCTTGACTCCCATTGAGTGCGAAATACAAATAATGTCCACCGTATTGCAATGTCAAATCTTCATTCAGTCGATGTTTCATGCTGAAAAAAGATTGAACATAACCTGATTTTCCGCTTTGGTCGAGGTAAGTGACATTCGTCAACAATTCCTGATCGTAATATTTTCCTGACAGATCATAGTCCTGCAATGTTGCTATAACACCTGCCCGCAATGTACTTTTCGAACTGAGTTTATTGTTAAAGGTAATCGATGCTCTATAGGCTGTATTCACAAAATCTTCATGGTATCCTTCGTAAAGAAAATGGTCGAGCGTATCGTAAGTATTTTCCTGGTATTTGTTGCGCACGGTACTATAACATGCAACAGTTTTCAGATAGGCATGATCGTTTAAAAAATAAGTATGGGTAATACCTGCAATTCCTGTATTTAAGCCGAATTTGTTGCGGTATTTGAGGTTATCCCATTCCCAATTTTCGGTAACAGCGCTATTGCCCCAAAGTCCGAATACGGTGAAGTTTCCTGCTTTTTTAGTAGGAAGTGAAAAATTAAAAGTGAGGTCCTGAAAAACCGGAACAGCATCACCTGCAAGATTAATTCCAATGGCATTGAGCATGGACAAAGTACTGTATCGGTAATTCACGAGATAGCTTCCGGTGTACCCTTTTTTAAATGGACCTTCCAAAGCAACATCCGTTCCTAATACGCCCAATTGAAATGCATATTCGCGTTTGTCGAAATTTCCTTTGCGCAAATGAATATCAAATACACCCGACAAAGCATTACCATATTCACCCGGAAATGCACCTGTAAAAAAATCGGAGTTGGCCATCATGTTGCTTGATAGCATAGAGATGGCTCCACCACTGGCCCCGGTGTTTGCAAAGTGATTGGGATTTGGAATTTCTATGCCTTCCATTTTCCAGAGAACTCCTCTGGGAGAATTTCCTCGGATTACAATTTCATTGCTGCTGTCGTTATTGGAAGAAACACCCGCAAACGATTGCGCCATTCTTCCCGGATCATCAAAACTTCCTGCATACCTTTTGGTTTCTTCAACCGTGAAACTACGGGCACTCACCATGGCCATTTGGTTTTGTGTGGCACCTTGATTTTCTCCTGTAACCACAACTTCCTGCATTTCATGAATGGCTTCCATGAGTCGGAAATTGACCTCGGTTTCTTTTCCTGAACTCACCATAATATTGGAAACGGTTGCGTTTTCGTATCCCATAAAACTGGCTTCAAATGAATGTCTCCCAACAGGAATTCCTTCCAATCGGTAATAGCCATTTTCATCGCTTGTAACACCCTTAAGAGGATCGGATCCGACCCAAATAATGGTCACTCCCGGAATAGGTTGATCGGTTTCGGCATCTACTACTTTTCCTTTAACGGTTTGATGGAGGTCTTGACCCCATGAAATAATGGGATAGCATAAAATCAGGAGAAGGAATAGTGCTTTCATCGCTTTGTTTTTCTCAACAGACAATACATCTTCAAAAGGTTGCATCAAACAACAGGTGCATTATCGCTGATTTTATCTAAATGAAGAATGACATTTCCTTCAACATCGGTTTCAAAACAAGGAAGGAATTTTCTATCGAACAAAAATTCGGAACCTAAGTAGGAATACCTTGAGTGTACTTCCTGTGTGAAAGTTTCATCATAACCTTTCATTTTAATCATCACTTCAGGTTCTGTTTTGAGAATTTGTTCATAGGACATACTATAAAAAGGACTCTGATCATCTATTATATGAACAATGGTCCACGAAATCGGGAAAAACTGAATGGAATCAATTTCAAGATTAAGTGCAAAATATTGTCTGTTTCCTTTTTCATCTAACATGGTTAACAACACCGTGCACTTCATTTCCATCAAAACACTATGCCGCTGATTGGCAACACGAAACATCATCGCCGTTTTTTCCTTGTAGGGCAAGACTAATAAATTGCGTGAGTAAGTCAATCTCGACTTTGGTTTTGAAAATCTCCCATAAATCAAACCTGTTGCAAGTGCAAAACTCATCAACCCGAAAATGGCCTCAAACGATGCTAACAAATGAGCTGCATGTCCCTCTGGTGAATAGTATCCGTAACCCACGGAAGAAAAAGTCTGAATGGAAAAATAAAAGACATTGAGAAAATTTTCCCACCCACTTCCCAATTCAATTCCTCGAATGTGTTCCACTCCGATGAGCAAATACAATAAAGCAAAAAGTGAATTAATGATGACCACATAAACTGCCACCAATGCATTAAAGCGTATCCAATTTAAACGCACCAAATAATGGTATGCATCTCTGAATCCGGTATAGGCTCCACGGCGGATAACATTAAAGGAACCATCCTTATTGATAAGGCGACGTGCATTTTCGTTGTAGCGCGATCCTAAACCGGGATCATTGACTTCTTTCTTCATAGGTTTTCTGCGGCCGAAAAATAAAGTAAATTGGAAAACCAATTACTTAAACATGAAAACGATTTTTTTCATTTTGCTGCTGTGCTGTTCTTTTACCTCACTTAATGCACAAACCGTTGTTCCTGAAGACTCAGTGAAAGCCCCGCAGGACGCAGGAAATGTATACGTCCACCGCATTGCGGGAGATAGCTTGGTTACTTCATTTATAATTATTATCAAAGAGAATGTTGCACTCCATAAACATGAAACGCACAGTGAACATGTATATGTTATTGAAGGAACCGGAACCATGTTACTGAATGGAACTACTATATATATAAAGGAAGGCGATGTGATTTTTATTCCGAAAGGAACCTGGCATGCCGTTACCGTTACCTCTACAATTCCCCTGAAAGTACTATCAATTCAGGCACCTGAGTTCGATGGCAAGGATCGAATTATCTATAAAAATCAGTAATTACTCTATAATAACAACCTGAAAGCCTCTAAAACAGGGCTTTTCAGCGAAGGGTTTTCAACAAAAGCCCCATTTTATTAACACCACGTGATTTTTCCATCCCACACCCCTTGACAGTATGGACTTCCCGTATATATTTGTTTCAAATCATTGTTAAACCTTAAAACCAAAACAAAATGAACAAAGCAGAACTTATCGATGCTATTGCAAATGAGTCTGGTCTTTCAAAGGCTGATGCTAAGAGAGCTCTTGACGGTTTCGTAACCGCTACTACTAAAGCTCTTAAAAAAGGTGATCGTGTTGCCCTCGTTGGTTTCGGATCATTCGGAGTATCTAAGCGTGCAGCTCGTAAAGGACGTAACCCACAAACTGGTAAAGAAATCAAAATCGCTGCTAAGAAAGTGGTTAAGTTCAAAGCCGGTGCTGAGCTCGCTGCTAAAGTGAACTAATTCAGTCCCACTGAATAAACGAAGCTCTTCCGTTTGGAAGGGCTTTTGTTTTTTATACGCTTTTGCATTTGATTAACCATTTATTAAAACACATTGGTCTAAAGACTTTGATTGTTCTTTCTGATTTTGGTAATTTGTTATTACATCCTGAAATCATGAAGGTTAACAAGGCACTTCTCGTTTTAATGCTCGTATGGAGTATTCCTTCTTTGCGCTCAAATGCCGCTTGTCCCGGACAATCAGAAATCATCATCCAAATCACCGCCGATAATTTTCCGCAAGAAACTTCATGGACCTTAAAAGACCAACACAATAGCATTCTTGCATCAGGAAATGCTTTTGGCGATACCCTTTGTGTAGCTGCAGGAACATGTTTGATTTTTACCATTTACGATACCAGTGGTGATGGAATTTGTTGCAGCTATGGCAATGGATCTTTTTCGGTTTGGATTGACGGAATACAACAAGCAAGCGGAGGAAATTTTGGTTTCGAAACTTCGTTCGAATTCAATTGTACTGCAGGAAACACTTGTACACAAGCCATTGCAGTTGACACTTTAAATTATACTGCGCCCCAATCAGACTCATGGTATGCCTTTACTCCCGACACCACGGGTTTATATACCATCAGCACCTGTTTTCCATCCAACATTTGCGACACAAAAATTTGGATTTATTCCGCATGCACCAATCTGTATTGGAATGATTCAGACACCAATACTGTATATTACAACGACAATGGATTGATCTGCGGAAATCAGGCAGTATTGGAAGCTCCATTGTTGGAAGGAACAACGTATTACATCCGCATTGGTGATTTCGGAAGCGATTGCGGAAGTTCTCCGATTGATTTTAGCATTCAGTTTTCGGGTGCTATAAGCGGATGTACCGATCCCGCAGCATGTAATTACAATCCTTTTGCAACGATATCCTCAGGTCCATGCTATTATTATCCTGATGCCAATTGTGGTGCACCGGATTTGATCATCGATCAGTCTACCTTCGAAAACTCCTTGGCAATTGATCAACTTACCGCACAGAATTGCTGGGTGCAGGACAATTGTTTAAGTGGTTACGGAACCCGCACCATTATTCGGTTTTCCACGATGGTACAAAACATTGGTACCAGTGATTTTTTTATCGGAAATCCAGCAATACAAACCACACAATTTGATACCAGTGCATGTGACCAATTGCCCTATTATGAAAATTTTGTTAGTCATACCCTTTTTAAATCCAACGGTCAGCAAGTTCCATTAGGAATTAAAAAAGCCTACTGCATTGCCGATATCTCCGGATGTGGTGCATACAACTGCAACAATATGGGCATATCAGAAGGTTGTGCCGATTTGAGTAATGCCGGTTTAGATTGCCAATGGGTGGACATTACCGATATCGTTCCGGGCGATTATTTTCTGGTATTGCAGGTAAATCCCAATCAACGCGCAGACGCATTGGGCAGAACCGAAGTGGACTACACCAACAACAGTGTTCAGGTTTGTTTTTCGATCATCATCGATGGCAATGGACAAAAAAACATCATCACGCAAACACCTTGTCTACCCTTTTCCGATTGCAATGGAATTCCTTACGGAAATGCTGTAATCGATTGCAATGGCGATTGTGGTGGAACAACATTGCATGGCGATTTGAACAATGATTCGCAACAAGATACTTTAGATGCATTGGAATACGTAGATGGAATTCTTCAGAATAGCATCAGTCCAAGCGTATGCCGCGACCTCAATGCCGACAATTTAATTTCGGTTTGGGACGCTTTGCTTTTACAACGTTGCGCGCATTCGGGCACAACACAAAATATGGCTTGTGTTTTTCCGAATGGTGTGGTGAATCCTTCGCAAACCGTAACGCTTAGCATCGATTCAGTCAATAGCAGTTTAGGTTTTATTGATATTGCGATGTTGAATCCTGACAATGCAGTATCCGGTGTGGAGTTTAATTTATCCGGATTGCAAATCGATACTGTGCTTCCACTTTACAATACCACTGCATTTCCTCATCTGCCCTTTTATTTGGAAGGTGGAAATAAAATCATTCTCTATTCAACTTTAGATTCATTATTTCCATCTTCAGGAACTTTTCAGTCCTTGTGTCGCGTTTATTATTCGGTTCAAATATCAGCACAAATGTGCATTTCAGAAATTGTGCATATCATCAATTCGCAAACCGAATCCACCCTCACACAAATTGGAACCGATTGTATCAGCACCACCTCCGATATCAATACAAACGTCGGTTTATTGCAGGTGTGGCCAAATCCCGTGCAATCTTTAATCAATATTGCTCTGCCCGATATCTCAAGCAATGCCAGCATCGAAATTCGAAATGTTATGGGAGCTTTAGTGTATTCGCGAAACATGAATGCAGGATCAATGGGACAAACCTTACAAATTCCATCCTTGGATTGGAGCTCCGGAATTTATTCGATTCAATTGGAATGCGACGCAAAAATCATGTCGTGCAAAGTGGTGATCATTCACTAATTTTTCCCGACCTTAAACCAAACAATTCTAAGATGAAGTTTATTTTCTTATCGCTCTTTTGCTTTTTATCTATAATGGGTTCAGCACAATCCCAAGAATTTGAAATGAAGGATGGCGACACCGTATATGTGATGAAACAATATTTTCTCGCCACCTACATTGCCGGTCCAAACCGCAATCAAGATTCCACTACCCTTTCTCAGCTTCAAAAAGCACATCTCGAACACATCGGAAAAATGGCTAAAGCAGGTGTTATTTGCATGGCAGGACCATTGGAAGGCGACAAAGAACGCAAGGGCATTTTGGTTTTCAAAACAGCCACCATTGAAGAGGCTATCACATGGATCAAACAAGACCCAATGGTATTGGCAGGTAGATTGTCCTTCGAAATCATTTCCTGGTGGGCAGCAAAAGGTTCTAAACTCGATTAATATGGCAAAGATTATCGGCCTGGGTGGAATATTCTTCCAAAGCAGCAATCCGGAAAAATTACGTGCATGGTACAAAGAAGTACTCGGGCTTCATTCGGAATCCTGGGGTGCTATTTTTCCATTTCAGGAAAACGAACCCGGATATCAGGTTTGGAGCGTATTTCCAAAGGATGCAAAATATTATGCGCCATCAACATCTCCCTTTATGGTCAATCTCAGGGTAGATGATTTGGATGCATTCCTGGAAGAAATAAAAAAGAAAAACGTCACTTTGGTAGGCGATCCGGATTCGGGCGAATTTGGAAAGTTCGCATGGATTTTAGATCCTGACGGAAACAAACTTGAGCTTTGGGAGCCTCCGAAAAAAGACTGAGCAGCAACAGGGAATACTTTATCTTTGGTTCATGAAACTTGGAGTTTTCCCCTACACTTTATTGTTTTTCGCGATTGCATTGAATGCTTGCGAAATGCAAAATACAGGTACTGATGATGCAGTATCCGGTCAAGACTTTTCAGGAAATGTTGCTCGTGTAGCTGAAATTAAATTTTCCGATTACACCTATCACCCTTCCATACACACCGTCATCTTTTCGCGCATCGGCGATGAAATTTCCCAACCCATCACTATGCTGGGCGGAGATCCTTTAATGCTGCATTTCGATGATTTCGAAACATCCATTAAAGACTTGTATTATCAGGTAATACA
The DNA here is from genome assembly GCA_044360245.1 of Flavobacteriales bacterium. GTDB lineage: Bacteria > Bacteroidota > Bacteroidia > Flavobacteriales_D > UBA2798 > UBA2798. Next base: position 11,456 of record JBIKKU010000033.1, read on the forward strand.
TTGCAATGCAGACTGGCAACCCAGCGGATTGATGGAGCAGGAATATCTTGACGGATTTCCCACGTATAACATCACCAATTACAGAAGGTCATTCAACAGCTACCAAAACTACGTGCACTACAGTTTGCAAATTCCTAACGAATACACCAAAATCAAACGCTCCGGAAATTACTTGCTGAAAGTTTTCGCCAACAACGATCAGGAACGTGTGTTGTTAACGCGCAGGTTTCAGGTTTACGAAAACCTTGCACCCATCAATGCTGTTTTAAAACGACCTTCCAATCCGGAAGACCGCCAATACAAACAAGAAATCGATTTGGTCATCAACGTGGCACAATTAAACGTTCCTGATGTTTTTTCGGATATCAAAATAGTGATTCGTCAAAACGGTCGATGGGACAACATGGTGCATAACATCAAACCCATGTTTGTGCGCGATGGTGAATTGGTTTACGATCTGGATGAACCAAACACTTTCAACGGGGGAAATGAATTCCGGTATTTCAATACTAAAACACTCAACTTCAACAATGCCAACATAGCAAAAATCCTTAGGGATACCGTGCCTTATGAAGTGGTCTTGTTCAACGATGAAAAACGCAGCTATAAAAAATACATCACAGCATACGACATCAATGGAATGTACCAAGTTACAACTGATTTGGGAAGCGATCCGCACACAGAAAGTGATTATTACCGTGTGTATTTCTTTCTTCCTTTTGATCAACCTTTAGATTCCGGAGCTGTCTACATCTATGGAGCTTTATCGGATTGGCAGGTGAAACCTGAGTATAAAATGAATTACAATTTCAGAACCGGTCGATACGAACATAACCTCTTGCTGAAACAAGGTTTTTACAATTACCAATATGTTTTGGTAAACAACAAACAGCGCTGGCCGGATGAAACAGCTGTAGAAGGTTCTCATTTCGACACCGAAAACGATTACCACATTTTTGTGTATTTCAGAGATATTCGCACCAATTGCGACCGCCTTGTAGGTTACCGTAAAATCAATTCGGTGAAGAATTAGGCAATTCTGTCGATTTCTACTCTAAGATTATCGAACGGTATTTGGCACGGTGGCATATTTTGCTACATTTAGAAAAAACACGGCTATGGTATCTTGTACTGAAGTCACCCAAGGCATTAAAGTAACGGTTCAAACAACCTACGAAAGTGAGTTGTCGAATCCTGCGAACCGTCATTTTATTTTTTCATACCACATCACCATCGAAAACCAAAATCCGTTTACGGTACAATTGCTTCGTCGCTATTGGCTGATTAAGGATTCGCTGAGTTTCCCCAGGGAAGTAGAAGGTGAAGGTGTTGTAGGTAAACAACCTGTTTTGGACCCTATGGATGTGCATGAATATGAATCTGCTTGCAATCTCACCAGCGATTTTGGAAGCATGTCCGGAAATTACCTTTTTGTTAGAGAGGATACCGGCGACCATTTTCGTGTTACCATTCCTGAGTTTACCCTCACCACCAGCGACCGTTTGAACTAATCCCGATGCGGATTTCAACGCTTACACGATTAGAGGCCTTTCTTTTTCTTGTGTTATTGCTTCAACCCATGGTGGAAGGCAAATTCATGTTGATTTTTTCGGTTGTGGTGTTGTTGTTGGTTTTTAGCCTTTATGCAGCTTCTTTGTTGCGTCCTGATTCAACGGTTGCGCCATCCTCCTACACAACTTACCGTTTGGGCCGACTGGCCATGTGTTTCGGAATTATTGGAATACTTTGGAAGATTTATTTTCCTGATACACCTCCCTTGTTTTTTACCATTGCGTCGATCGGATTGGCATTTGTTCCTTACCGAACAACGCAGCTTGACAAAATCCGAATTCCACGGGAAGAAATGTTAAGGGTTTCGGCATGGTTGCTCATCAATGCCTTTTATCTTTTCCTTTTTTTCAACGCAAATCCTACTCCTTCAAAATAATCCAACTGTCCTCTGCATGTTGTTTTAGATCGATATCATAGACCCTAAAATGTCCGGGGCCAAGGTATTGCGTGATGTATCCCTCTCTAAATCCATTCCTGATCAATTCATCGTGTTTTACAGGATGGTTGCGAAATAAAAAATCCTCCAAAACCAATCTGTTTTTGCGCAAGGTCGCATTGTGCATCCGCATATCAACGCTGAGTTGTTCATGGCGTCTATAGTGCGAAGCAGAACGACATACATCATTGCAAAAACGCTTATCCGATCGGCCTTTTAAAGCGGATCCACATTCGAGACAGAATCGTTTTTCATTCTTCATGAATAATCCTTCGGATATCGGGTTTGAAGTACAAATTGCTCTTCATCACCTTTCCATCTTCGCGGAAAATAGGCTTTCCAGTTTCATCCAGTTTCGACATATTGCTGCGCTGGATTTCAAGAAAAACTTCTTCGATTTTATGCTGCAAACCATGCCGCAAAATCGTTCCGCAAAGAATGTAAAGCTGATCACCAAGAGCATCCGCAATTTCCACGATATCGCCCTTTTTACAGGCCTCTAGGTATTCCTCATTTTCTTCATGCATCAAACGGTGTCGAAGCTCATATTCTTCGGGTTTTTGCAACACCGTGGGTTGATGGTGATTGGAAATCAGGAATGCATCATGGAATTCACGAACACAATCGATGGTGTCGTGCAAAGTAAGTCTTCTGCGGATATTCATGGTAAAAAAATTTAGGGCCAAATTACACTTCGAAAAGCACTTGATGAACATGGAATGCTTAACAATTTTTAACAGCGGCTTTCCCTTTGTTGGTAAATATTTCGGGAAATTTGCTGTTACTGAAAAAACACCTTTTTCCCATGGAAAATACCACTCCTCCAGCATTCAATATCCGTGAGCTGAATGAACGCATACAGCGTGAAAGTGCCTTTGTTGACCAACTCATGTTGGAAATGGACAAAGTGATTGTCGGACAAAAACACATGGTGGAGCGTCTCTTGATTGGGCTTTTGTCCAACGGCCACATCCTCCTCGAAGGTGTTCCCGGATTGGCTAAAACCCTTGCGATTAAAACACTTTCGGAATGTATTGACGCTCGTTTTTCTCGTTTGCAGTTTACGCCGGACTTGCTTCCCGCTGACTTGGTAGGAACGATGATTTACAATCAGAAAAAGGAAGAATTCACCGTGAAGACCGGTCCCATTTTCGCCAATTTTGTATTAGCGGATGAGATCAACCGTGCCCCGGCTAAAGTTCAGAGTGCCTTGCTCGAAGCCATGCAAGAACGTCAGATTACCATTGGCGAAAGCACCTT
>JBIKKU010000292.1:0-4153 GCA_044360245.1 Flavobacteriales bacterium
GGCCACATTCGCTCCTTGTGCCGCAAGTTTCAGCGCAATGGCTTTCCCAATCCCACGACTCCCGCCGCTCATGATGATGGTTTTTCCTTTCAATTCCATGTTCCGTGTTTTTACCAAATATAACGAATCGCTTCTAATGCTTACCCTTCTCTTTTCTGAGGACTTCTGTCTCAAGTCTATGGTCTTTTGTCTGACCACAATCATTTTCCGTTTTGCTCTTGAGGTTTATTTTCGCGACATGAGTTCAAAAGCCACTTCCATTTCCATTTGGTTGTTTATCTGTGTTCCTCCATTCTGAGGCAATTGCCGGGACTTTTTTCTTTTTTATTTTTCTCACTTCAGGTGGGAAGTTTTCTTGTATTTACGATAAACAAATTGCTCCATGGAGGATTTCAAAACCATCATTGAACCATTTAAAATAAAAATGGTTGAACCTATTAATGTTACTACCCGCGCCGAGCGCGACAACTATTTAAAAGCAGCACATTACAATCCCTTTTTGCTGGAGAGCGATAAAGTGATGATTGATTTTCTTACCGACTCAGGAACATCTGCCATGAGTGCCAACCAATGGGCCGGAATCATGCGCGGAGATGAATCGTATGCAGGTGCATCGAGTTGGTTGCGGATGAAAAAGGCAGTCAGTGATTTGTCAGGTCACGAGCATGTATTGCCCACCCACCAAGGAAGAGCAGGGGAGCGTATTTTATATGGTTACTTGGGAGGAAAAGGGAAAACCTTCATCAGCAATACGCATTTTGATACCACAAGGGCAAACATTGAATTCTCCGGTGCAGAGGCTATCGATATTCCCATTGAAGAAGGAAAAAATCCTGCGGTCTATCATCCCTTCAAAGGAAATTTGGATGTTGTTCAATTGGAAAAAATCATTTTAGAAAAAGGACCACAAAATATTGGAGGTGTCATTCTAACCGTGACCAACAACAGCGGGGGCGGACAACCTGTAAGCATGGCTAATGCACGTGCGGTGAGCGCGGTTTGCAAAAAGCATAGTGTTTTGCTCTTTTTGGATTGTTGTCGCGTTGCCGAAAACGCTTATTTCATCAAACACCGTGAAGATGGATTTGAAAACAAAACCTATCGAGAAATTGCTCAGGAAATGTTTGCACTTACTGATGGTTCAGTGATGAGTGCGAAAAAAGATGCTTTGGTGAACATGGGAGGATTCATCACTTTACGCGACGATAAACTGGCATTGGAGTGTAAGAATCTCCTCATCATCACCGAAGGTTTTGCAACCTATGGAGGATTATCGGGACGAGATATGGAGGCATTGGCAATTGGATTGGAAGAAGTATTTGATCCCGATTATTTGCATTACCGAATTCGCAGCACGGCCTTTCTTGGTGAAAAATTAAGAGAGATGGGTGTTCCATTGATGTGGCCCATTGGTGGTCATGCGGTGTACCTCGATGCCAAAGCTTTGTATCCGCAGATTCCGGTAAATGAATATCCCGGACAAGCATTGGTGTGCGAATTGTATCTCACCGGCGGAATTCGGAGCGTTGAAATTGGTTCGGTGATGTTTGGTAAATACGATGAGCAAGGAAAATTAATTCCTGCCCCGATGGAGCTGGTGCGATTGGCTTTCCCTCGAAGGGTGTACACGCAATCGCATATTGAATTTGTGGTGGAAGTCTTCGAAAAAATACTTCAAAACAAGGAGAAAGTTAAAGGATTGAAAATTGTGGAAGAACCAAAATTCCTTCGACACTTTACCAGTAAATTCGAACGTTTGTAAAGAAGAATAAAATGAAAAAGGGAGACGAACATCTCCCTTTTTTTTTCAATGCATTAGTGAATATTGTGTTCTGCAAGGTAACGCTCTGCATCGAGTGCTGCCATACAGCCTGTACCCGCGGCAGATACAGCCTGACGATACACTTTATCTGCACAATCGCCTGCAGCAAAAATACCGGCGCGATTGGTTTTGGTAGTCCCCGGAATTACTTTGAGGTATCCGGTTTCGTCCATATCCAGCCATTCTTTAAAAATATCCGTGTTCGGTTTATGTCCGATGGCTACGAAGAAGCCGGTAACTTTCAATTCACGTGTTTCTCCGGTTACTGCATTTTTGATGCGCGCTCCTTCCACTGAATTGGCGCCAAGAATTTCTTCGGTTTCTGAATTGTAAATCACTTCAATGTTAGGCGTATTGAGCACACGTTGTTGCATGGCTTTGGAAGCGCGCATTTCACCTTTGCGGACAATCATGTAAACTTTGGTACATAATTTTGCAAGATAAGTAGCCTCCTCAGCAGCAGTGTCTCCTGCACCTACAATGGCCACATCTTGTCCGCGAAAGAAAAATCCATCGCACACTGCACATGCAGAAACACCAAATCCATTCAGGCGTTGTTCACTTTCCAGTCCCAACCATTTGGCACTCGCTCCTGTTGCAACGATAACACTATCTGCAGTAATCAGCGTGGTTTCATCAATCCAAACTTTGTGCACAGGACCGCTAAAATCAACCTTGGTGGCCATGCCATAACGCACTTGAGTACCGAAGCGCTCAGCTTGTTTTTGAAGGTCTTGCATCAATTCAGGACCTTGCACTCCTTCGGGATATCCCGGGAAATTGTCAACTTCGGTGGTAATGGTCAATTGTCCACCCGGCTGTAATCCTTGGTACATCACAGGTTTCAAATCCGCACGGGATGCATAAATGCCGGCGGTGTATCCAGCAGGACCTGATCCGATGATCAGGCACTTTACATGTTCTGTAGCTTGTTCGCTCATAGATGAGTTGTTGTTAGAGGCACAAATTTAAGGTAATTGGAAAACAGGTAGCGTTACTTTTATCACACTGTTGAAAACCCAAGCATTTGTTTGAAAACTAGGGAACACCTTAACAAACCGAAGGCCTCAAAAGTTCAAAGGTTTTTGATGATTGTTTATACTATCTTTCATTACCTTGCGTTATGCTTTCCATGCGCCATTTTTTGTCCATTTTGCTTGCCTCTTTCTTAGCAGCATCGGCCGCCAATGCTCAGATTGGAGGCAATACTTCTTATGCAGCTTTAAACTTGGTTTCAATTTCGGATTTGCAGGGTACACCAAACACATTGATTCCATCGCGACATTCTCGGCAACCTTGCATTACCTCAATTACGGGAGGTTTGAAGAACGCTCGGAAACCGGCGAAAAATTAGGTGAATTCAGCGCGGGTGATTATGCCTTGACCATAGGAGCAGGCCGACAAATCGATTCGCTTTTTTCGGTAGGTGCTAATTTTAAAATGATTTACAGTTCGTATTATTCCTTCAATGCATTTGCATTGGCACTGGATATGGGGGCAACGTTTCACAAGGCTTCCAGAGGATTTACGGCTTCTTTTCTGATCAAGAATTTTGGATTGGAACTCGATCCGCTTTACACCGGCAGCAAACAAAAATTGCCTTTCGAAGCTCAAATTGCATTGTCGAAAAAACTTAAACATGCGCCATTTCGTTTTTCCCTGGCCTATGAAAACCTGCAACAGTGGGATATTTCCTACATCGATCCGACTTTAAAACCCACCATTGATCCAACAACAGGCGAAGAAATTCCGGTTGAAGCCCCGGGTTTTTTCAATAAACTCGGAAGACATATGGTGATAGGTACGGAATTGGTGGCGAAAAATTTCAGCATCGGATTCGGATACAATTTTCGTCGCAGACAAGAATTAAAAGTGACCGACAAAGCCGGTATTTCCGGGTTTTCTTTTGGATTGGGAATGAACATTAAAAAAATTCGATTTTCCTACGGACTCGCTTCCTACAATCGGGCCGGTATTTCCAATCATATTACCGTAGCCATCAATATCAACGAGTGGATGCGTCCCTAATGCCTGAAATCGGTATCTTTGGGAGCTTTGAAAAAGATCAACATCGCCATCGACGGTTATTCTTCCTGCGGGAAAAGCACATTGGCCAAGCAACTGGCACGTGAATTTGGTTACGTGTATGTCGACTCCGGTGCCATGTATAGAGCAGTTACACTATATGCTTTGCGTATGGGATTTGTCAAGGACAATTTCGTTATGCGCGATATGTTGGTGGATGCACTGCCAAAAATTGAAATTCGTTTTCGTTACAATTCCGAATTAAAAAAATCGGAAACCCTGCTCAACGGCGAGAACGTGGAAAAT
>JBIKKU010000293.1:0-4142 GCA_044360245.1 Flavobacteriales bacterium
TGTGCTTTCTGTCTCTTAACTTATCTTCAATACTTCAAAGAACTTTAGATATTTCAACGTCTTGCGACGTGTATCTTGTCTTGTTTTGTCACCCTTGTTTCGAAAGGGGCTGCAAAGATATGCAGCTTTTTTCATTCTCCAAATTTTTATTCAAAATTTTTCAAACTTTTTTCGATCAGGCTTCAAAGAACTTCTTTCGTTTTCGAAAGGGGCTGCAAAGGTAGAGAGGTTTTTGATATCTCCAAACTTTTTTTTAATTTTTTTTCGGAGATTAAATTTCTACTGTGCTTACCTCTTCAACGAACGACCCTTCTTACGAAAGGGGCTGCAAAGGTAACAGCGTTTTTTTATTCTCCAAAAAAAAGTTTGAATTTTTTTTCTCACTTCTCAGAACCAAACAACGACACTTTCTATTTCGAAAGGGGCTGCAAAGATAATGGCGGATTTGATTCACGCAACAATTTCTTTACAATTTTTTCAAACAACTGCGCTTTTGTTAAGCGGATGCAAAAGTAACGGGGAAAAATTAATCTGCAAGAATAACTTATTAACCAAAAAAACATTGATTATTAATGATTTATGGCGTAGAAATGGAAACCGGCAAAGTTTTACCATTAAAAAAGGATCCATGGTGAATGGAGAACTCTCCTATAAAAGATGCCATTTGGTAAGGTGTATGTGGTGCCTTAAATTCAGGGAAGGCCGCGTTTTTCATATCTGTTTCGACTGCGCCTAAGGCTAAACAATTGACATGAATACCATCTTCCGCTAATTCTACTGCCAGGCATTCGGTTAAATTCGACAATGCTGCTTTGCTGGAGGAATAGAAAATCATTCCGGGGAATTTTAATGCTCCGCTAACGCCTCCCATGCTTCCGATGGTAACAATATGTCCACCCTGCTTCTTTATTCTAGGCAGGATTCGCCTTACCGCATCAAAAACACCGAAAACATTTGTTGTATACAATGTTGTAAAGTCTTCTTCTGTAAGATCCGTCCAATTCTTCTTGATAAGCACACCTGCAGTGATTACGACTACATCCAATTGAACAGGAATGTCCAATACCCATTGTTCCAAATCTGCCCTGCCCGAAGATGTTGCAATATCTACTTTGCAGAAATTCAAACCTTTGGTGGTGATTTTCTGGAGGTTTTTCAAATCCCTTGAAACAGCATAAACGGTGTGGTCGTTACGCAAATAATAGTTGACCAGCTCCAGGCCAATGCCCTTTCCTGCTCCTATGACCAATACATTCATTCTTTTTTTTCTCAATAATAATCAAATTCACACTCCACTATTCTTTTTGTCTTTTCCTTAGTTTTCAACACATGTGGCACCTGTTGACCTGCTTAACGTAATTTTAGAGTTTGTTTAAAGGAATCCTATGTTTTTGATTTTCGATACGGAGACTACCGGTCTGCCACTTGATTATAACGCCCCCATTGAAAGAACAGACAATTGGCCTCGCGTGGTTCAAATTGCCTGGCAGTTGCATGATGAAAAGGGACAACTTATAGAGGTAAAAAACTTTATCATCAAACCCGTTGGTTATTCGATTCCCTACAATGCAGAAAAGATTCACGGCATTAGCACTGAGCGCGCGTTAAAGCAAGGTGTCGACATTGATTTTGCTTTTGTTGAATTTGAAAAAGCATTAGAGCAAACCACTTTTATTGCCGGTCACAATATTGAATTCGATATAAAAGTTTGGGGTTCTGAATTTTTCAGATCAGGGCGCGGATTAAAATTATTAGAGAAAAAATCGGTTGATACCAAAGATGAATCCACTGAATATTGTGCGATTCCCGGGGGGAAAGGTGGTCGTTTTAAATGGCCTACACTTACGGAATTGCATACCAAATTATTTGGTGAAGGTTTTGGTGAAGCACACAACGCTGCAGCAGACGTTGAAGCTACAACGCGGTGCTTTTTGGAACTTGTCCGTCTTGCTGTTATTTCTCCTTCAAGACTTTCTTTAGATCAAGCGTTTCTCGATGAATTCAGGAAATACAATCCGGAGCCCATTCGTGCTATTGGACTTAATGTTCAACCCTACGCGCCACTGGATTCGGGTGAAATTCAAGATGAATCGAAAGGATCAGATCAAACAGAAAAGGAAGATTTTTCTGATCAATTGAAGGATATTCCTTATTCGCATTTACACAATCATTCGCAATACTCTATTCTTCAATCTACCAGTGAAATAGGGAAATTGGTAAAGAAAGCAGGACAATACAAAATGCCCGCTGTTGGCTTAACCGATACGGGTAATATGATGGCTGCATTTGAATTTGTGAAGGAAGTATTGTCCTATAACAAAGGCGTGGAAGCCCGAAACAAGGAGGCTTTGGAAAAAGGCGAAACTGCAAATGAAGTGCCCATTAAGCCTGTAGTTGGTTGCGAATTTTATGTTTGCAGAAACCACAAGGATAAATCGAGCAAGGATAACGGTTCGCAGATTGTGTTATTGGCCAAAAACGAAAGTGGTTACCGTAACCTCGCGAAAATGGCCTCCATCGCTTATGTGGAAGGCTTTTATTATGTGCCTCGCATTGATAAGGATGTTCTTTTGCAATACAAAGAAAATTTAATTGCCACTACCGGAGGACTCTATGGCGAGATTCCATGGACCATTCTCAACGTTGGAGAAGAACAGGCAGAAGAAGCCTTTGTTTGGTGGAAAGAACAATTTGGTGATGATTTTTACGCAGAATTATTGAGGCATGGTCAGGATGAGGAAGATAAAGTAAACGAAGTTTTATTGCGTTTTTGTGCCAAGCACCAGGTAAAATATTTTGCTGCCAACAATACTTTCTACCTCGATCAGAAAGACTCGAATGCTCACGATATCCTTTTGTGTGTAAAGGACGGAGAAAAGAAAGAAACTCCGATTGGAAAGGGTCGTGGATTCAGATATGGATTTCCTAACGATCAATATTATTTCAAATCGCAAGAGGAAATGAAATCGCTTTTCAAGGATCTTCCTGAAGCGATTGCAACAACAAACGAAATCATTTCCAAAGTTGAACCTTTCAAACTTGAGCGAAATGTTCTTCTTCCCAAATTTGACATCCCCGCAGAATTCATTGATCCGGAAGATGACAAGGATGGAGGAAAACGCGGTGAAAATGCATTTTTACGTCACCTAACTTACGAAGGAGCTAAAAAAAGATACGCTGAAATCACACCTGAAATTCAGGAGCGATTGGATTTTGAATTGGCCACCATTCAGAACACCGGTTATCCGGGTTATTTTTTGATTGTTCAGGATTTTACCACCAAAGCCAGGGAAATGGGTGTTAGTGTTGGTCCGGGACGCGGTTCTGCAGCGGGTTCAGCGGTTGCGTATTGTATTGGAATTACGAATGTGGATCCCATCAAATACGATCTACTTTTTGAGCGTTTTTTGAATCCGGAACGTGTATCACTCCCCGATATCGATATTGACTTTGATGATGAGGGAAGAGATAAGGTAATTGATTATGTAGTAAATAAATACGGTGCTTCGCAAGTAGCGCAAATCATTACTTATGGTACCATGGCCGCCAAATCGGCATTGCGTGATACGGCGCGTGTATTGGATTTACCCTTACCCGAAGCCGATCGTTTAGCCAAACTAATTCCAGATTTATCTCTTGGAAAACTGCTCGATTTAAATGATGGTGAACTGAAAGAAAAAGTGTCGGGAGAGGAGTTGGATATGGCTAACCAGCTTCGTCAGATTGCCAAAGGAAATGACCTTTCCGCACAAACTTTGCAGCAGGCAAAAAAACTGGAAGGATCGCTCCGTAACACCGGTATTCACGCTTGTGGTGTAATCATCACGCCGGAAGATATTACCAATATTGTGCCGGTTGCCACCGCAAAAGATTCGGATTTGTACGTGACACAATTCGATAACTCGGTTGTAGAAAGCGCAGGTTTATTGAAGATGGACTTTTTAGGATTGAAAACCCTGACCATCATTAAAGATGCTGTGCGGATTATTAAAGACCGTCATGGTGTAGAGCTCGAGCCTGATCTATTTCCGCTCGACGACACGAAAACCTATGAACTCTATCAACGCGGTGAAACGAATGGAACATTCCAGTTCGAATCGCCGGGAATGCAAAAATATTTGCGCGAATTAAGACCGGATACT
>JBIKKU010000295.1:0-4112 GCA_044360245.1 Flavobacteriales bacterium
AATACCGAACGTGTAAGATCGATGGGGAATAATGCTGCTGTTCCGGCAATCATAATGAGCACTGGTACTATAAGGATGTAAAACAATTCATCCAGCAATGCGGTAATCATTACCAAGGCCGTTGCTTTTCCCATGTTTACTTTTTCGCGGTTAAGGATAAACATGGCAACTGCAGCGCCTCCAACTACTCCGGGAGTCATTGCCGAAGCAAATTCCCAAATCATAATCACACGAAAGGATTGACGCCAACTCAACGCCTTGTCGGTAAGCACTCGGATGCGCCACATGTATGCTGCATCGCGAACGACCATCATGATTAATGCACAAAAAAGAAATAAAGTGGAGGTCCATGTCCAATGCACTTTTCCCAATCCGCTAAACACATTCTCTCTCAGGAAATTTCCGTCGGATTGCAAAACAAATTCAGCTTCGTCTTTAAAATCTACGATTCCATTGGCATTTGCATCCTTCCACACATGCGTTCCTTGTCCTGACAACACCTCTCGAAATTCAACCTGCGTTAATGCACCATAAACCATATAAACAGCCACCGCCAATCCGAGGATGATCGGGATGAGTATACGGGTGCGTGAAAGCGATTTCTGAATTTCTCCGGTCTGCGCCATGAACAAATGATTGCTTAGGGTGTTTACTATGCATCATTGACCCGAAAGATGAAAAAAATCTACCATTTATCCACCTGTTCCACCTGCAAACGCATTCTTGCTGACCTCAAACCCGGAAGCGATGTGCAAATCAGGGAAATCAAAGAACAACGCCTTACAGAAAAGGAAGTGGATGAGCTTGCGGAAATTGCAGGTTCCTATGAAGCCATTTTCAGCAAAGTAGCCATGAAATACAGGGCTTTGGGATTGGACAAAATGCAACTGACCGAAGCAGATTTCAAACGTTACATTTTAGAGGAATATACTTTTCTGAGAAGACCGGTAGTTGTGGTGGATCGTCATATTTTCATCGGCAGTGCGAAAAAGACCATTGAAGAAGCAAAAAGCTATCTTCGCGGTCGATAAGCATGTCTCCTACCTTTCGCGCACATCTGGCACTTTTTCTGGCGAACCTGATTTACGGGATCAATTACACCATTGCCAAAGATGTAATGGGAGTGCACATTGAGCCGTTCGGATTTATTTTGTTGCGGGTAAGTGTAACCGTTTTGCTTATTTGGGGAACCGCACAACTCATCAAGAAAGAAAAAATTGAACGCGGCGATTTCAAATTATTGCTGCTATGCGGACTAACAGGTGTTGGCATCAACCAGTTGTTATTCTTTTGGGGATTATCACTCACTTCGCCAATCAACTCATCCATTATTATGGTCACCACTCCATTATTGGTGCTCATCATTGCATCGGTATTGGTTGGGAATTCTTTCACCACCACCAAAACACTTGGCGTGCTCATCGGATTAACAGGTGCCATTGCCCTTTTATTGGTAAAACCAAGCGATAAAAACATCAGCGGAGATTTGTTTGGTGATTTGCTCACGTTTATCAATGCTATGAGTTACGGGGTATACCTGGTCTTGGTAAAACCTTTGTTGCAAAAATACCATCCCATTACCGTAATGAAGTGGGTTTTTCTTTTTGGATTAATTCCCGTGTTACCTGCAGGATTTAGTCAGCTTGCAGCAGTGCAATGGACAGCATTCAGTCCCGCCATTTGGGCATCTGTAGGCTTTGTAGTGATTGGCACTACCTATCTTGCTTATCTATTAAACACCTATGGATTGATCAGTTTGAGTCCGAGTGTGGTAAGCGCATACATCTACCTGCAACCCGCACTGGCAGGGATTTTCGCAATACTAATGGGTAAGGACCAAATGGACTGGATTAAACTAAGTTCTACTGCAATGATCTTTTTGGGTGTGTATCTGGTCAACCGCAAACCCTGATTATTCGGGAAAGAAGCTTATTTTCGCAAAAAATAGATTCATGTTGTATTCCATGACCGGCTTCGGAAAAGCCACCGGAGCATACGGTTCCAAAAAAATCAGCGTTGAAGTTCGTTCGCTCAACAGCAAACAGCTCGACCTGAACTTGCGTTTACCTTCTGTGTTTAAAGAAAAGGAAATGGAAGTAAAATCACGCATTGCCTCATCCATTGAACGTGGAAAAGTGGATGTGTCGGTTTATTACGAAAACATGGGCGAAGAAAAAGCGGTGTCCATCAACACTGCTCTTGCGGAGGCATATTACCATGACATTCAAACCCTCTGTGCAAAACTCGATATTCCGAAATCCGAAATATTGGCAACGTTAATGCGCATGCCGGATGTGATTAGCAGTGAGAAAAAAGAACTGGATGCTGAGGAATGGAAAACAGTGGAAACCTTAATGGAACAAGCCATTCAAAACTTCCAGGAATTCCGTCGCGCTGAAGGAGAAAAACTTTTTGGGGATTTGTCTTACCGCGTGAAGCAAATTGAAACGCTCTTAATAGAAACAGAACAATACGAATCCGACCGTGTTGATAATGTACGCAACCGCATTCACAAAGCTTTGGAAGAAGCCGTTGGAGCAGAAAATGTTGACAAAAACCGCCTCGAACAGGAATTGATTTATTACATCGAACGATTGGATGTAAGTGAAGAAAAAGTTCGATTGCGCTCGCATTGTCATTATTTTGTGGAGACCATGGAAAAGGAGCACCACCAAGGAAGAAAGCTTGGTTTTATTTCGCAGGAAATGGGAAGAGAAATCAATACCCTTGGATCGAAAAGCAATCAGGCCAATATGCAAAAAGTGGTGGTTTTGATGAAAGACGAACTTGAAAAAATAAAAGAGCAAGTGCTCAATGTTTTATAAGATGTCGAACGAAAGTACAAAAGGAAAATGCGTGATTTTTTCTGCCCCATCCGGCGCGGGAAAAACCACTATTGTACATCACTTGTTGGAAAAATTTCCCGAATTGGAATTTTCCGTTTCGGCTTGCAGTAGACCTCGCAGGGCGAATGAAACCGATGGTGTAGATTACTATTTTTTAAGCGTTGAAGAATTCAAAAAACGCATCAACGAAAACGCATTTTTTGAGTGGGAAGAAGTTTACACCGATAACTTTTATGGCACACTTCGGTCGGAAATCGAGCGCATCTGGAACAAAGGAAAACACGTGATATTCGATGTGGATGTGGTTGGGGGTATGAACCTCAAAAACATTTTTGGCGACCTTGCATTGGCTGTATTTGTGAAAGCACCAAGCTTAGCACATTTGGAAGCAAGACTGAAAAGCAGGTCAACGGAAACACCCGAAAGTATTGCGCGACGCATGGGTAAAGCAGCAACCGAAATGGCGTATGCCGAAAAATTTGATCATGTTTTACTTAACGATGATTTACACCGCGCTTTTGAAGAAGCAGAAATCACAGTTTCAAAATTTTTAAATACTTGAAATGAAAGTCGGTCTGTATTTCGGCACTTTTAACCCCATACACGTTGGTCATTTGATCATTGCCAACTTCATGGCCGATTATACCGGATTGGACAAAGTCTGGCTGGTGGTTACACCTCAAAATCCGCTTAAAGACAAAAACACATTGCTCAATGATTTTCACCGTCTGGATTTGGTTCGTGTGGCTATAGAAGACAATCCGCATCTCCAAGCCAGCGACATTGAATTTCATTTGCCAAAACCATCCTACACCATCACCACGCTTGCCTATTTGAAAGAAAAATATCCGCAACACGAATTCTCACTGATCATGGGAGAAGACAATTTGCGCACTTTTCACAAATGGAAAAACCACGAACAAATCATTCGCGACCACAAACTTTATGTTTACCCACGTGTGCTCACCGAGGGTGAAATTGATGAATTAAAAGAGTACCATAGTGAAAGCCCCTATGCTACACACCCTAATGTAATATCGTGCGATGCACCGGTAATGAAGGTTTCCAGTTCCTTTATCCGTAAAGCCATACGCGATAAAAAAGATGTCCGTTACCTTCTCACCGATACGGTTTACAATTACATCAAGGAAATGCACTTTTACGAAAAATAGTCCATTGGAAATCTATCCAAGTGCACTTTCGTGACCATCCTATTCAGGAAAACAACATTTTAACTGCCTTTTTCGATCCATTCCTGAACAAAAA
>JBIKKU010000296.1:0-4107 GCA_044360245.1 Flavobacteriales bacterium
AGTGAAATCTCCCGTCAACGATTCCATGCCGGTATCGCTCTCGGTATTGCATGATTTGGAAGATCTCGAAAACTATTTGCACAAAGATTATGGTATTGGATTTTTGATTTCTCCTGTTACCATTGTTAAAGGCGTAAATAAAGCATTAAACGGAGGTAGGAAAGAAAAATTTGCCTTGCCCGAAAATGATCTTGAGTTGCATAAAATTTACAAATTGCTCGATCGTTTCAAATCATCCAAATCTTTTGGAATGGTATGTGCCGATGGAGGAAAAACCCTTCGCATTTCGGGTAAATCGGAAGATTTTGGAAGCATGATTTTTCGCGAGAAAAACAAAAATCTTGATGCGTTTTTTACGACTCAAATGGATACCTCAAAAATGGATTACCATATTACCGGAACAGCAAGCTTGATTGATAAAAACAATGCACAAGTTGCCGGAGGAATCGTTTGGGGTTTGCTCATTTCATTTGGTGTAATCGCCATCATTGTTGGACTCATGTTCTGGGATTGGCGCATGATTATCCTTTCGCTGATTCCGAATATCATTCCCATTTTAATGATTGGCGGTTTGATGGGGGCTTTTGGTATCGATCTTAAAGTTTCTACCTCTATGATTTTTACCATCTCCTTTGGCATTGCAGTAGATGACACCATACATTTTATTTCTCGTTTGCGTATTGAATTGTCGCGAGGTTTAACAATGTCACAAGCCATTCGACAAACCTTTTTAACCACAGGAAAGGCCATTGTATTAACAACGATCGTTTTATCGGGTGGATTTTTAACCTTGGTTTTTTCTGAATTTCTGGGAACTTTTTACCTAGGGTTGTTGGTTGGACTTACCTTAATTTTTGCGGTAATCGGCGATTTGATTTTGCTGCCGGCACTCTTAATGACTTTCATGCCCGATAAAAAATCAAAAGTGGAATAACTTCTTAATTGGTAAAAATCCAGAGTAGCACAGGTTGTTGTTTCTCCTTTAAGATTTCATCGAGTTTTTCCATGGTAGTATTCGATACCGCCGGACAACCCCATCCTTCAGGTGTTCCTCGGGGATAAATTTCACGGTCCGCAATAGCTTCCCAGGAATGCAAAACAATGGTGCGTCTGTATGCATTGTTGTTGCTATCTTCCAAGCCATGCAGTTTGTAATTCACACCAATACCCCATGTGCTTTTTCCGCGGTTTCCAATGCGGTATTTTCCTTCGGATGAGCAATGGCTATTGGGTGTGTTGCTCAATTGCGGATTGGTTTTGGATTTGTCTCTACCCCAAGGGTTTGTCCCGCAGCCGTGACTTACCAAGGCACTCCATATGGCCTTATTGTTTTGCATATCCCACAAATGCAATCTTTTTTTTCCGGAGTGAACGGAGAGGTCAATCAGAATGCAATGCCGCAGGTCGAAATAAAACTTTTCGCAAAATGTTTTTGCACTGTCTCCTTTTTCCTCAAGTATTGAATCGTAATTTTTTCGTTGTAAGCCCAATGCCGATTCTTTCTCAGTTTTTTGGCAGGAAAGCAGCAGGGATGCAATGGCGATGAACAAGAATTTTCTCATGTTCAAAGCTAGCTTGCAAGTGAAGAAAAATTGACCTCAAATAATGGAAGAAGCCCTTTGCTTAATAGATGAAATGCAATTAGTCCTTTTGAGCGTAAAGTAGTGGCGCTTATTTAATTTTAAGTCCTTTGGAATACACTTCTTCCTTAATGACTTTGCCATTCTCATCATAGTATTTCCAAGTGCCATCGTAGACATAATCTCCTACGTCCTCCACAAAAAACTTAATGCCTTCGAGTGCGATTTTATTTCCCGGGTGGAATTCTTTGTAGCTATAAACAGCTTTTTTCTTATCGGTAATTTCCAAAGCAGATTTTGGAGAACCATCATCATAGAATGTTTTTTTGAAAGAAAGCCATTTCATGTGTTTCTCCATTTGTTCCTGGAAAACGATGACTCCTTTTTCGTTGTATTCAATCCAGCTTTCGGAAATGCCGTAATTGTATTTGATGTCGGATTTAATGGCACCGTTTTCGAAATAAATTTTCATGAGTCCGCGTTCGGCATCTACGGAACGAAAATCTCTTTCTACAACACCATTCGGATAAAAGTTTTTGTAGGTCTGTAACTGGCCATCCAGGTAAAATCCTTTGTGCAGAAGTGCCCCTGAGGTGTAGAAATCTTCAATCCACGCCTGACAAGCATAGGATCCACAATTGCGCACCGAATCTGTACCGTAAACAATATTCAGGTTTTCGTAAACCTGAATACCATAAGTAGAATCGTAAACCGCAGCGGGTTCATATTTTAACTTGTCGGGTATCTGTTTTTTCAAATTGAATTGCGCAAACAGAGGAGATCCCCAAACAATAAAGACAAGTAGTGAAAGTAAAGCTCTAATTCCCATATTTCTCAATGATTCACCACTCTAAAATTAAGAAAATTCTACCTCCTGATAAGACAAGCATTGTGCCGAAATTCCCATCGTTGAAAACTTTTTGGAAGAAATCATGGTTTTTGCCCATTTGTTGGGCTTTTCAGTCAAGTTTGGTACAGGTCTTGTTGGGAAATATCGGGTTATGGAAGGCAGGATATATCAAATTCTTGAGCTGCTTAAGGAGCTAAAATGGCCGATTTTGTATGAAACCGGGGGCGGACATGAGTTCGTCTCTGCGAATATTTTTGCCAAGTTGGGATGTTACGCAGAGGAAGTCATGCACAACCGCGACTTTTTTCCAAGCCGCATTCATCCCGAAGATTATCCCGAAATCGACCATGATATTCGCAATTGGCACAAGCAAGAAGAACCCGGAATTCTCATTCAGGAGTTCAGAGTAAAAAATGTAGAAGGAAAATATGTTTGGCTCGAAGATTATCTGCTGGAGGTGTTCCCCGAAGGAAAACCAAAATTTATGCGAGGCATCATGATCCTTACCGATGCCGAAAAAAGAAAAGAAATTGCTTTACTGGAAAGAAAATTTCAATTGCATCGGGCTGGTATTTCTCCACAGCAACCTGAATATTCTTCGGTGATGTTGCAATTGGAAGAGATCCATCGCGAGCGTTCCATTCGACAGAAAAAGGCCATGTACATGATGGAATTGGTAACCGGATCTGAATATTTTTTCTCCGGAATTTTTCAAGATCATTTTAAGGAAGATTAATTCACTCTAAAAATAGGATACCGTTTGTGCGATTTTTCGTACCAAGGTGAATGTCTGTAAACCCAATCCAGTTGAGCGTGGTTATCCTTTGCAAAATCCGCATCAGCAGCTATTTTTTCTTCCAATTGTTTTCTTAACTCCGGATGTTTTTTCAAATAATCGGCTGCCAGGTCCTCAAAAACGTATGCCGAATAGTATTCTTTCTGATTCAAAACCGCATCGAAAAAATTCCAATGAAAAAAAGAATCATCGGCCAGTGGTTCCAGGGTTTCCATGATGTACCGCCAACTTTCGTGTTGGGTTGAAATCAGCACATCTCCCGGGTGTAGTGTAACCATTTGTTTTTCGCTGCGCAGTTTTATGCTGTGGTGGAGGTAATGTCCTTCGTAGGGATAAGCATTCGATTTTACATCTTCTATGTAGTACACTTCAACCTGCAGGGAGGTGTCTTTTTTGATTTTTTTCATCGGAATTTCATTCCATTCCATACGCTTAATAACGGGTTCCCATGCCACCGGAATGATATAGAATTTTGGTACTACCAATTCGAGACTAGGTTTGCATTTTGGAAAATAGGGGATGAGGAGATCAACCGGTTTTGTTCGGTCGTAATACAAACGCATACCTGAATGCACTTCCGATTTTTTATAGCCATGCTGATAGCCCTTAAACGCTAACTGTTCGCGGTAGCTGGTGTCGTTGCGAAAATTACAAGAATAGATACTCCCCGGGCTTGGAATGTGACGATTCATTTGTTCGCGTACGAGATGTTCTTCTTCCATTATTGCCGTTTCTATGATGGTTTCAATCAGTTGCAATGTGGCTTCAACACGTTGTTCGTATGGTTTTAACATGTGGGTTTCTGCTGTAATACCAATGGTTCCGAACAAGGCCGCGTATCCTGTAGCGAATCGAGGCGATTCCAAAAATGCAATGACACC
>JBIKKU010000297.1:0-4094 GCA_044360245.1 Flavobacteriales bacterium
ACGTCAAAGACCCATTGTTAAGCGCCTCATTGTGCGGATGTTTCGAAATGTGTACTTTCAGGTCTAAACTCTCCGCTATGTTGCGTCAAGGCTTCTTGTTAGTGTTTTTTATTGTTTTGTCTGCTGTTCACGCACAAGCCCAGGATGAAAAGCAATTGGAAGAAATCAACCGTGTGGACAGTATCGCCGCTTACCACGAGAGCATACCTGCGTATGATTCGGCTTTGGTGTATTACCGAAAAGAATTGAAACTCTACGAGCGTTATAAAAACGATAAGGAAATTGGTCGCACATATTTAAAAATCGGACGCATGCTTTCGGAGCAGGGGAATGTTGCGGAGGCTTCGGATGTGTTTTTCAAAATGCTGCATTATGCTGAAAAATCGAACGATACCGTGCGCATCGCGATTGCACATACACGCATCGGACGTTGTTATGAGTTTTTGGAACAACCGGATAAAGCCATTGCGCAGTATAAACTCGGACTGGAAATCTCGGAGCGTTTTTCCATTCACAAACAAATGATTGCTTTGTACGGTGCATTGGGAAACATGTATTTGCAACAGCAAAAATTGGAGGAATGTAAGGAATTGGTCCACCGTGCAGATTCGGTTGCTGCCATCCTGGAAAATCCTTATTTCTCTTATGGAGCCAATAATCTGTCGGGCTTGTATTACCTGGCATCCGGCGGTTTTAAATTGGCCGAGAAATACATGAAAATGGCACTGGACTACAACCTCGAAAAAAATCCGAATTCCAGTCACACTGCAGGAACCTATTTTAACCTGGGCGACATTTATGCCAAACAGAAAAACATTCCAAAATCTATTCAGCATTACGAGAAAGCCTACGAGATTTTTCTGCAACAAAACGAGAAGAAAAACATCATGGACATTTCGTTGAACTTATCGAACCTCTATGCTGATTTAAATGATTTTCGAAAGGCGTATCAATATTTGCACACGTTCAACCGATATGCCGATTCGGTGCGCAATGAAGATGTACAGCGTACTATTGCTGAGTTGCAAACACAGTATGATGTGGCCAGGAAGGATGCGCAAATTCAGGTGATGGACAGAGAAAACAAATTGATAGCAAAAGAAAAAGAACTGAAAGCGCAACAAGCGGAAACGGCTGAACGTAATTTTTATTTTTCTATCGGATTGGCTGTGTTATTGCTGCTGGTGATACTGGTGGTGATTTTGTTTTTTGTGCACCGTCAACGTGTCAATCGTCAATTGAGCGAGCAAGCGGTACAACTCACCAAGCTTCAGGCGCAGATGAATCCGCATTTGATTTTTAATGCATTGGTTTCGATACAGGAAATGATTTTGCGCGATGATAAAGTCAAGGCTGTTCAATCGGTTTCACGGTTTTCTAAACTCATGCGCAGCACGCTGAACAATTCTGAACATCCATTGATTCCGCTTGAAACGGAAATTGAATTTTTACATACTTATGTTGCCTTTGAACAAGAGCGCTCTTTGTATCCGGTTGCTTTTTCGGTAAACACCGACGAAGCACTGACAAAAAACGGAGCGATGCTTTCGCCGATGTTGATTCAGCCATTGGTGGAAAATGCTTTTAAACATGCTTTTTCCGGCAGTACAATACAAGCATCGATTGAAATAGATTTTTCCTTGCGCCAGGAACAAGGTGTTTCTGTTTTGGTTGCCGTGGTACGCGACAATGGAAAGGGAATGGAAGGTTCGCTTTCTTCGCAGTCTAAAGCACTGACGATCCTCAAGCAACGCTTGCAATACATTTGGAAATCGAACTCTAAAAAAGAAATTTCGGATGCGATGCGTGTTTCCTCTGCTTCCGGAAAAGGAACCAACATAACACTGATTTTACCTTTAATTGCAGAATGATATGATTCAGGCTTTGATTGTTGATGATGAATTGTCCTGTCGGAATGTCTTGTCGGGACTGATCCAATTGGCAGCGCCACAAGTGCATGTTATTGGAATGGCCGAGAATGTTGCTCAGGCCGTGGCCATGATTGATGAATTGAAACCCGAATTGGTTTTTCTGGATGTAGAGTTGGGCAATGAATTGAGTTTCCGGATTTTTGAGCAAGTACGCTACAAACAATTTTATTCCATCATCACCAGTGCGCACGAAAAATATGCCATTCGTGCCTTTAAAGCGAGTTGTCTGGAATATCTGCTTAAGCCGGTTGATTTAAATGAACTCACAGAAGCCATTGCCAAATTTGAGAAACAACGACAAGTGGTGTTCAATCAGAAAAAAATTGAACTTCTACTCGAGAACATCGGAAGTTCTTCTTCGGCAATTCAAAAATTGGCAGTGCCTTGTCATGATGGGTATGCTTTTGTAAACGCTTCGGATATTGTGTATTGCGAAGCAGATTCCAAGTACACACGGATTTTCACACGCAATAACGAATCGATTTTATCGTCCAAAAACTTGGGTGAATTTGAAGAACTGCTCGACCATGCACCATTTTTTCGATGCCATAAGTCCTATATCATCAATGTGAATTTCGTGAAGAAATTTCTGCGCTCCGATTCATTGGTAGAGATGTCGGATGGTACGCGTATCGATGTGGCTTCACGGAAAAAAGATGATTTCCTCAAACTGTTTGATAAAATCTGATTAACTTTTTTTATTCCGCATTCTTTTCCGTTTTCGTTTTTCTTTTTCTTCCCATTGTTGAATCAGGAATTGAGTCATTTCCAAATCGATATGGTTCTCATGCCACACCAGCATGTCGCAGGAAAAGAGATACATGATCAATTCCGCCTTACTCAATGGTCCTATTTTTTTCTTCCCCGCTTGCAGATAATACATGATGTAAATCTCAACAGGAATAATGCCAATGGCAATGTGTTTGGTCAGTCTATTTCAAGACATGCAATACATTTTATTTTCTTGTTGGTGAATGGATTATAGTTCAATTCGGATTTAGGCCTTGGGGTTGTCCTGACTTTGCTCTTGTTTTTTCCGATAGCTCATGATGGAAGTCATTCGCATTGGTTGGTGCTTGTTGTTGTTTTGCCGAAAACACGGATATGAAAGTTCAGGGAAAAACCATTGTTGTAACCGGTGCAGGAAATGGCATGGGGCGAGAAATGGTGTTTGAATTGTTGAAACGCGGAGCAAGCGTTGCAGCTGTCGATTTAAATGAGCATTTCTTGGAGGAAACGCGTCAAAAAATTTCTGAAAAACACCGCAATCGATTTTCCTCTCATTGCATCGACATCACCGATTTGCATGCAGTGGAATCGCTTCCTGCATTGGTGATTTCAGCACATGGTCAGGTAGATGGCTTAATCAATAATGCAGGTATCATTCAGCCTTTCGTTCGCGTGAATGATGTTGATTATGCTACGGTTGATAAAGTGATGAAGGTGAATTTTTTTGGATCGTTGTATATGGTAAAAACTTTTCTGCCTTATTTGTTGAATCGCCCCGAGGCGCATATTGCCAATGTTTCCAGCATGGGGGGATTTTTGCCTGTGCCGGGACAGTCCATTTACGGAGCATCAAAAGCAGCGGTAAAATTGATGACCGAAGGTTTGCAGTCGGAATTGTCGTCAAGTACAGTGGGTGTAAGTATTATTTTCCCCGGTGCTGTGGGCACTAATATTACAGCGAATTCGGGAGTACACATGCAGCTTGGCAAAGCAGCAGCAGAAATGGCAAAAAAATACAAGGCCTTATCGCCCGACAAAGCTGCTTCCATTATGATTGATGGTATCGAAAAAAACAGATCGCGAATTTATGTCGGCAAAGATGCGCGCTTGATGAATATACTATACCGCATAAGTCCGGGTTACGCATCGCGTCTGATTACCCGAAAAATGAAACAGCTTCTGGGAGATCAATAGAACTTGGAAAAGTGTGTTATAAGCCTGATACAACGAGCTATTTGAAAAAACACAACAAGTTGTTTTTGATGCATAAGGAAAAAGACGAAAGACGGAAAGACGAAAGACAAAAGACAGAAAGACGAAAGACCTAAGACTTCGTGCATGACTTCCCTCTTCTCCATTATTCTAATACCCTCTTCCCCCATTACGCAGTAAAGTGAGCGCGTGCCTTCGAGAGCCTCAGGCACCGCGGTCGTG
>JBIKKU010000298.1:0-4088 GCA_044360245.1 Flavobacteriales bacterium
TTTCAAATGACTTTCGTAATCCATCTGCACTATTTCCATCAAGCCATGCTCCATTAGAAACAAAACAAATGATGCCACCTGTTTTATCTAAACGGTCGGTACTCCATCGGAAGGCTTTTATATATGAGTCGTATAGTGAATTTTTATTTGTTGCTTCTGTTAGTTTAGCGTATGTATCGGCAATACGTTGGTCTAACTTAGGATAAGTTTGGTTTTGTGCATTGTCGTTGGCAGATTTCTGCCCAACAGAATAAGGTGGATTTCCGATAATAATTCTAAGCGGTGCTTTTCTTTGTTTTTCAACTCGGTCAGAGTTTTTCTTCAACATTTCTTCATATTGAATTTCTCCCTCTCTTGTTTCACTGAGTTGAAATGTGTCGGTTAATACAATGCCATCAAAAGGCGTGTAATTGGCTTTGCCTACACCATCATCAGGGTCGGGCGTAGCATCGTGGTAAGCGTTTTCTATGTTTATTGCTGCAATGTAATAGGCAAGCAATACAATTTCGTTCGCATGCAATTCATCTTTGTACTTGCGTTCCAAATCTTTCACATCAATCAATCCGCTTTGCAGTAAACGCACCATAAAAGTTCCTGTTCCTGTAAATGGGTCGAGGATGTGAATGTTTTCATCAGAAATAGTACGGTCAAATTCCTTTTTCAGAATGTCGTTTACTGAATGGATGATAAAATCCACCACTTCCACAGGTGTATAAACAATACCTAGTTTCTCCACCATTTTTGGGAATGCGGTTTTGAAAAACTTGTCGTACAATTCAATAATGATGCGTTGTTTGCCTTCTGAATTGTCAATACCCTCGGCACGTTTCCGCACAGAATCATAAAATCGTTGCAGGGTTTCGTCTTGCTCGGCAAGGTTGCTTCCTTCTTCCAATGATTCAATCATGCTTTGCATGGCCATTGAAACAGCATTGGATTTTACAAAGGAATAACCTTCAAAAAGTGCATCGAATATTGGTTGCGTAATGATGTGTTGAGCCAACATTTCGATAGCTTGTTCCTCGTTGATGCTTGGGTTGATGTTCTTTTGTAAACCATTAAGGAATTTATCGAAGGCGGCACGCTGGTCTTTCTTTTCGTTAATCAGGTATTTGATGCGTTCAATTTGTCGCTCTGCAATTTGGGCTACATCTTTTGCCCATTGTTCCCAATACCTGCGGTCGCCAACCTTTTGCACCATACGAGCAAAAACTACATCTTGTAATTGCTCAAACTGAATGGCTATTTGTCGGCCTATTTCTTTGCTTGGGTCAGTGCCTTCGTAAGCGTCACGATTTTTTTCAATCGGGTTTCCATCTGCATCAAAACCGTATTCAGAACCGCCAACAATAATTTGATTTGGTCGTTTTTTGTTGAGTTCAATTTTGTTTACGGTGGCATTAAAACGGTCGTCATGGGCACGCAATGCGTTTAGTACGGTCCAAACTACTTTATATCGTTCGTTGTCATCTAAAGCATGTTCGGGTTCTACATCGGCAGGAACTACAACAGGAATAATAATGTAACCGTATTTCTTGCCTTCTGCTTTACGCATTACACGACCTACGGATTGCACCACATCAACCTGAGAATTACGAGCAGAAAGAAAAAGTACAGAATCCAAAGAAGGAACATCAACACCTTCACTCAATACCCGAACATTGGTAATAATTCTACATTCATTGCCTGGCGTTTCTTCCTTTAACCAACTTAGCATTTGGTCACGTTGTGGAGCAGCCATTGTTCCGTCCATGTGCATCGCTTGCACTGTAACCATGTTTTTTTTCTTTTCTTCGGGAAGTGATTCCAAATAGTTTTCAGAAGCAAGGTTGTAACTCGCTGCAATATTGGTTGAATTGGCAATGCTGCCACAAAACGCAACAGCACGTTTCATTGGGCTTTCATCGCCCTCAACTTTTATGGATTCGTTACCTAAGAATTGTTTTGATAAGGCATTGACTGTTCCAATGAGTTTAGTGAGGTCGTCTGTTTTAATTTCCGCTTCACCGTTGGTAATCATTTTTTGTACTGCCGTTGGTACATCCTTGTCATTCAAGGTAAGAATGATAACCTTGTAATCGGTGAGCAATCCTCTTTCAACAGCTTCACCAAAACCGATGCGGTGAATTTCTTTGCCGAAAAAGGCTTCATTGTCCATTGACCAAAGCGGAACATCATTTTTGGCTGCTTTAGATTGTGCTTCTACATCGTACAACCTTGGCGTGGCTGTCATGTACAAACGTTTCTTGGCTTTGATAAAATCCGAATCGTGAACTTTCACAAAAGCAGAATCATCCATGCCCGGCTCTGTGTAGCCTGTTGTGCGGTGTGCTTCATCGCAAATGATTAAATCAAATTCAGGGAATCCGTTTTTGATTAATACTTTTTGTGCTTTGGCTATTACATCAATAGATTGATAGGTCGAGAAAACCACCGTCATCCCATTGTTCGCATTCTTGTAGTGCTGAAATTGCTTTAAGATGTAATTGGAATCTGTTGAAGCAGGCCAAGCCAAATCAATGGTGCTGGTTAAGTCTTGGTCGTATTTGGTTCGTTTTCTTGTTATTTCAGGGTCGGAGCAAATACAAATTGGATTGATAGGTTCATCGGCTTGCGATGACCATTCTTTTAAAGTCTGTCCAATGAGTGCAATTGATGGAACAAGAAAAAGTATTGTTCCTTTATTGTCAGTTTGTTTCTCAGCAATTTTTAATGAGGTCATGGTTTTACCAGTGCCACAGGCCATAATCAAACGACCTCTTTCATTGTCTTTGAAATAGTCAAAAACCTTGTCACGAACTTCAAGCACATGCGGATAAAGTTTCTTCTTTTCTGCCCTTCCTTTTTCTCCGTGTATTCCTTGCTCCAGTTTCTCCCAATCAACGGGAGCATCAATCAAGTCATGCAGGTTTATTCTTGTAACAGGCGGATTTTGATTTTTTATTGCTTCATAAGCATTCGGCCCCCATTTGTTGGTTGTAGAAATCCAAAGTCGTTGAGCAAAGCTGGTGGTTCTTAAACTTTCATCTTTAAATTCTCTGCTTGAAGTCGAAAGGAAACTATCAACAGTAGGTTTGTCGATTGTTGCCGTATCTTGGTAACATTTGCATTGAATAGCCCAAAAGTCGTTGTCGTGCGTAACGGCAACAAGGTCAATACCTGTGTCGATTCCACTTAAATCTTTTTTGCCAGGAAATTCATTCCATATCCAAACATTTTTAAATTGATAGGCATATTTCGAGTCTGTCTGTAAGTATGCTTGCATTAAGCGTTCAAAACGGTCTCCTTTATCTCTTTCAGAGAAAGATATTTTTCTGTATTTGTCAAGTATTTCAATAAAGCTCATTCTTCTATTTAAATTTCGTTTTACTCAAATTAAAGTTCATAATTATTAGTTTCGTTCATCCATTACTTACGATTCCCTGATGGTTTCTCATTCTTTGGTTATCAAAAATACCTCGATGTTTTGGGTTTTTCCTAATATTCTTGATTAAGGGGGTGAATTATGGGACCGGTTGAAATATTTCCACCGGTTCCGTACCCCATTCTGGTCCTAGGGGTTCCTAATTCCCCACAATTGTGACCACCAGCCGATTCAAATGGGTCAACCCAAGACCTTGACCGGTATTCCAAATAAAAGACACCAGAGGGTCCCAGAATCAGTGATTGAAGGGGTCATTGACCTGACTTGTCAGGGGTCGGACCACGTCCAATTCAAATTGAATCATCCCACCTTGATAAAGAAACCACAAAACCGATTGTGGGTTTCAGTTCCTAATAATCCTTAAACTTCAGATGTAATTCCAAAATTGGAAAATCATCGAACCTAATACTGGTAAATTACCGTAGAACAGTCTAAAGACTAAACTTTGAGCTCTGAAACAAATTTGTCCAAGATTTGAATAATCCCCTTTTCCAAATCATCTTTAGCTTTCTGTACATCCTCAACCATATAATGGTAATACCCCCATGTTCCGGAAGATTCATCCCTTTCTTCCTCGCCAACCCAATAAGAGTCAATGATAAAAACCAAATCTTCATTGCACAATTCTTCATCAATCGAATCACAGTTTTTTTCAAATAGGTCC
>JBIKKU010000300.1:0-4079 GCA_044360245.1 Flavobacteriales bacterium
ACGAACAACTCAATTTTGTTGCTGTCGACCACACCACATTAACGTCTGATTTTCTCGAAAAAATAAAATCGTTTCACAACGTCGTTCTCATTCTCGATACGTTTAGCGAAAACGGCATGCAGGAACAACGTAAATTATTTTTTGATTTGCTTCTTGCAGATGTAAACATTCCGGTGATTGTAAAACGCAATTACATTCGACTTGAAGACGAAACGTTCCAATTGCACGCCTCCACCGATTTTGGCGCATTGCTGCTCGATGGATTTGGCGATGGACTTTGGATCAAAACCGTAGAAACAGCCAACGCACAATTGATCAACCGCACCGCATTTGGTATTTTACAAGCCACGCGCACGCGCATTTCAAAAACCGAATACATTTCTTGTCCCTCTTGCGGAAGAACGCTTTTCGACTTACAGGAAACCACACAAAAAATTCGCTCAGTTACCGATCACCTCAAAGGAATTAAAATCGGTATTATGGGTTGCATTGTCAACGGACCCGGAGAAATGGCCGATGCAGATTATGGTTATGTTGGAACCGGAGTTGGAAAAATTTCCCTTTACAAAGGAAAAGAAGTCGTAAGAAAAAACATTCCCAGTGAAGAAGCCGTGCAACAATTGATTGAACTCATTCGCGAGAACGGCGATTGGACCGAGAAAAAACTTTAATTATATGCCATAAGCTATATGCTATATGATTATATGCCATAAGCTATAAGCTATATGACTATATGACTATATGCCATAAGTTATATGCTAGAGATTGATGTTGATAGTTTTTGCCGGATTATTCGAAGAGGAATTCAGTTTCAGTTCCATTTCCCAATCTTCATCTTCGCGTGTTTCGTTCCATTTGAAACGTGTTTCTCCAATGACCATGAATCCGCATTTTTCGTAAAAGCGAATCGCGCGGTGATTGATTTTCCATACCGATAATTCCAATACATCACATTCTTTTTCCAAAGCAAATTGCTTCGCGATGGACATCAATTCCTGAGCAATTCCTTTGCCATACCAGGTTTGCAAAACATACATGCGGGCAATATACACCACGCCCGGTTTGCGAATGGCTAAACGCATGTAACCAATCATTTCATCGTCGCAAAAAGCTGCAAAAAAATAACTGGGCTCTTTCATTTCAAGCAATACAATATCCGGACGGTAAAAATCTGCGATGTATTGATCGACCAAGGTTTTTCCTGCGTCTTTCAGATATGCTTCTTCGAACGTCCGCGCACCAATGGCAGCAAGGGCTTCGGTATCCTTAATAGTACAAGACCGGTAAACTATTTCCATAAAAAAACCCTCGTAGCAAACGAGGGTTGGATTTTATACAACTAAATTGACAATTCGTTTCGGAACAATAATGATCTTCTTCGGTGTTTTTCCTTCGAGGTATTTTTGGGTTTGTTCGTTGGACAATACTTCCTTCTCAATATCAGCAGGCGCCATGGTTGCGGGCAATTCCAAATTGAAGCGCATTTTACCATTGAACTGAATGGGATACACCACATTGTCTTCCACCAAATACGATTCATTCAAAGCAGGAAGTTTTGCAAAACTTACACTGTTTGCATTTCCGAGTTTATTCCACAATTCTTCTGCAATATGCGGCGCAAAAGGCGAAATCAAAATCACCAATTCACTCAAAATAGCGCGTTTGTTGCATTTCAAATCGCTTAACTCATTCACGCAAATCATGAATGTTGGAACAACCGTATTGAATGAAAAGCGATCGATTTCTTCGTAGGTTTTTTTGATGGCCTTGTGCAAGGATTTCAATTCCTCCTTGGTAGCCGCATCATCCGAAACTGAAAAACCATTTTCGTTATGAAACAAACGCCATAACTTTTTCAGAAAACGAGATGTTCCTTCAATCCCTTTGGTATCCCAAGGTTTATGTTGCTCCAGCGGACCAAGAAACATTTCGTAAATGCGCAAAGTATCGGCTCCAACCGTGTTACAGAGGTCATCCGGATTTACCACGTTGTGCCAACGTTTGGACATTTTTCCAATTTCGCTGGTACACAACAATTGATTGTTTTCCAATTGAAACTCCGCATCACGAAAATCATCACGCCATGCACGTAATCCTTCAATATTGATTACATCTCCATCTGCCAAACTTAATTCAACATGAATCGGTGTTGTTTCGTATTTATCCTTCAATCCTCTGGATACAATGGTATTGGTTCCATTGATGCGGTAAACTATTTTGGAAACCCCCTGAATCATTCCCTGGTTGATGAGTTTTTGTGCAGGCTCATCGAAAGAAATAAATCCGAGATCGTGCAAGAATTTCGTCCAAAAACGGAAATACAATAAATGTCCGGTTGCATGCTCTGCACCACCGATGTACAAATCAATTTGTTTCCAATACTCCATGGCTTCTTTCGATGCAAACGCTTTTTCGTTGCGCGCATCCATGTAGCGCAGGAAATACCATGAACTCCCTGCCCAACCCGGCATGGTAGTGGTTTCGAATTCGTACTGACCTTTATACTTCCAGTTTTGCGCACGTGCCAATGGTGGCTCTCCGGTTTCGGTAGGTAAAAATTTATCGACATCAGGAAGCGTTACCGGAAGTTCTGATTCCTCCACACAATAAGGAATTCCATCTTTGTAATACACCGGAATTGGTTCACCCCAATAACGTTGTCTTCCAAAAATTGCATCGCGCAAACGGTAATTTATTTTTCCTTTTCCAATCCCAGCTTCTTCGATTTTTTGAATAGCCGCAGGAATGGCTTCATATCCGGTTAATCCATCAAGGAATCCGGAATTGATCAACTTCAATTCTTTGGTCGGGTCTGCTTTTTCCGAAATATCAGCGCCTTCAAGAATGGGCAAAATGGGTAATTCAAAATGTTTGGCAAACAGATAATCGCGTTGATCTCCGCATGGGACAGCCATTACCGCACCTGTACCGTAACCGGCCAAAACATAGTCGGCAATCCAAACCGGAATGAGTTTATCGTTGAATGGGTGGCGAACATAAGCACCTGTAAATGCACCGCTCACATTTTTCACCTCTGCCTGACGCTCACGCTCACTGCGGTTTTTGGCATACGTAACGTAATGTTCAACGACATCTTTATGTTGAGGCGTGGTAATCTTTGCTACCAATTCATGTTCGGGTGCTAATACAACAAACGACACACCGAAAATGGTATCGGGACGCGTTGTGAAAACTTCAATAAATAAATCTTCCTGGACCTCTCCCTGACCCTCTCCGGAGGAGAGGGAACTCACCTCGGGTAAAGAGTTCAACACTTCCTTTATTCTCAGTGTTACCGCAATATCTTGTTGAAACACTTCATCATTGGTGAACCTGATAACAGTAAACCCTTTATTTTGTAATGTTTCTTGTCTTGCTCTATCCTCATCTATTTGATAATCGTGGATATCTCCATCAATTTCAACAACAAGTCTTCTGGACAAACAAACAAAATCTACAATAAATGAACCAATAATATGTTGTCTTCGAAAATGAAAATTTGTATAATCCTTTCGCAAAAGCCCCCACATTTTTTCTTCAGCACTTGTTGGATTCGATCGCATTTTTTTTGCTCTTTCAAGCAAAACCTTATATAGTCTAGAATTGACATTTGATGCAGATGCAATCTTAGAAAGCTCTCCCTCGGAGAGGGCTGGGGTGAGGTCTAATTTGAAACGCACGCTTGCTCCTGATGATTTTCCGATCCAATTGCGTTGCGCTTCTTTGATACTTTCCGTCCAATCGATTTTATCCAAACCGGCAAGCAAACGCTCGGCATAAGAGGTTATGCGCAAGCTCCATTGTTTCATCAATTTACGTTCAACGGGATGACCACCGCGTTCCGAAACGCCATCCTTTACCTCATCGTTGGCCAACACGGTACCTAATGCAGGACACCAATTCACCCAGGAATCATCGAGATAGGCCAAACGAAAATGCATCAACACTTCTTGTTTTTTCTGCTCCGAAAATTGATTCCATTCGGTATTGGTAAATGGCGCTAAATCTTTTTCAATACCACCGGTAAGCACTTCTTCACCTTCGCACAAATACCCTTTTTCTTCGAAAATGCGCACGAG
>JBIKKU010000302.1:0-4053 GCA_044360245.1 Flavobacteriales bacterium
TACGTGGCAACCGTTACCGACAATGCAGGATGTATTGGCATTTACACTGTAATGGTTTATGCCAGCGGATTAGGAAGCACCGTGGTAACTGCAGACAGCATTCAACATAGCTCAGGTTACGGAATGAACGACGGATTCATCGATCTCAATGTGAGTGGACCAAATGCTCCGTATACGTTTTCCTGGAACAATGGCGCTACTACCGAAGACATTTACGCATTAACCGGCGGAACTTATATCGTAACGATTACAGATGCCAATGGCGATTGTCAGACTTATTCTTACATCATCAATACCATTCAAGCCTACGGATGGATTAGCGGATACCTCTACAACGACTCCAACTCCAATTGTGTGAATGATGGTTCAGATCAGCCTTTGGCCAACTACATGGTTTTTGCAAACAACGGCACGGTGAATTACGCAGGATATACCAACGGACAAGGGTTTTACAACATCTGGGTTCCAACCGGAAATTACACCGTAAGTCCTGCAAACAGCAACAACTTGCTTACAAGTTGCGGAAGTTCCTATAACGTATCTGTTGCTACAAACAGCAACAATGGCGGAAACGATTTTTACTACAACATTCCTCCTGTTCACGATGTCTGCGTCAATGCATGGTCGGCGGGAATTGTACCCGGATTTAACGGTACCTATTACATGTATGTGCACAATTACGGTAATATGCCCGCAACCGGTACTGCTTGTTTCAATTTACCTGCGCCTCTCACTTATGTAAGTGCAAATCCAACTCCGACAAGTGTTTCAAACGATACCATTTGTTTTACCTACACCAACTTGATGCCGGGAACAACGCAATACTACACCATCACATTTAACACTCCTGCATCGCTTGCGCTTGGCACTCCTATGGTAGCTTGTATGAATGCAACTCTTACCAGCGGAACAGATGCAAATCCTGCGTGCAATTATTATTGCTATACACGTGTGGTGACGGGGTCTTTCGATCCGAATGACAAATCTGTTTCACCAATGGGCGAAAATGGCGACGGAGATATTTATGTAAATGAAGAAGAATTCACCTACCTCATCCGTTTCCAAAATACTGGAACCGGACCTGCTGTGAATGTGCTTGTAACGGATACACTATCTGCACTGCTCGACATCAACTCTCTGGAAATACTTGATGCATCGCATGATTATGTTGTGGAAATGGTCGGCAACATTTTACGTTTCCGCTTTAACAACATCATGCTACCCGACAGCAACAGCAATGAACCTGCTAGTCACGGACATATTCAATTCCGTTTGCGCACTTTAAACACGCCGCTTATCGGACAAGAAATTGAAAATACAGCGAACATCTATTTTGATTTCAACGAACCGGTAATTACCAATACGACACATAACGCTTATGTAAGTCCGATTAGTGTAGAAGAGACGGGCGAAAACCAACTTTCCATTTATCCGAATCCCTCCACCGGCATGATTCATATTAACGGCGCAACATCAGCTGTGCAATACGAAGTTTGCGATATTACCGGCAGGGTTGTGGTTACAGGAATTTACAACGGAAATACCAGCATCGACCTCGGACAATACGGAAAGGGCTTGTACCTCATTCGCCTTACCCAAAACGGTGATAGTAGCGTGCAGAGGGTCATTATCCGTTAATCTTTAGAATTATTAACACTCTCTTATTAGTCATTAACCTCCGTTAACAGCGGGGGTTTTTGGCTTTATCCTAATTTCGCTGCATGAGTCAGGAAAGTCAGAAACTCACCACCCGCAGTGCCCGCGCCTCTTACATTTCAACGGTGATAGGCATTTCGTTGGTATTGTTTATGCTCGGCTTGGTCGGCTGGGGTGTAATGGTAGCGCGTAAGGTAACGCGTGTAGCCAAGGAGAGCATTCAGATTGATGTGTTTTTTAAGGACAATTCGCGCGATGCTGATATGCGTATGCTGGAGAAAACAATGGCTGCAGAAGCTTATGTGAAATCGGTACGCTACGTAAGTAAAGAAGAGGCTTTGGAAGTGACCAAACAAATTCTCGAAGACGATTCTCTGCTTGCTCCCATCGACAATTACAACGAAATCAAACCATCGCTGGAGATTTTCATCAAAGAAGATTATGCCAATCCCGACAGCGTTAAAAAAATTGAAGACAACCTGATGGCCAAATACCAAGGTTCTTTAATTGACGAGGTATCCTACAACAGCGCCATGTTTCTCACCATCAACAACAGTCTGAAATATTTCGCCTGGATCATTCTTGCTTTAGCTGCACTGCTTCTGGTTATTGCCATTGCAATGATCAACAATACCATTCGTCTGGCGGTTTACTCCAAACGCATGCTCATACGTTCCATGCAACTCGTCGGCGCCACCGAAGGTTTTATTCGCCGTCCCTTTATGCTACGTGCCTTTTTACAGGGTATTGTAGCCGCGTTAATTAGTCTGGGAATGATTCTCCTCGGTCTGAACTACCTGCTGAATTGGTTCCCGGAACTGGCCGGCGTGCACGATAGCATGATTCTCTTTACCGTCTTTGGCGGCGTTACGCTGCTGGGGATTTTTATTTCGTGGATTTCTACTTATTTTGCACTGCGGAAATACCTCCGCCTGAAGTCAGATTTATTGTACTGAAGCACTTATGAAAAAGAACGCACTTCCTTTCGGAAAAGAAAATTATATGATGATCATCGCCGGTGTGGCATTTGTGATTATCGGATTCATGATGATGGCCGGTGGCGGTTCGGAAAACCCCAACGACTTCAACAAAGAAGAATTATTTTCTGCCACACGCATTACCTATGCGCCAATGATGGTGATTTTGGGTTACTGCATTGTTGCTGCGGGAATGATTTTCCGTAAGAAATCACAGAACACTCCGCAATGACGGTTTTTGAATCGGTGATTATTGCCATTGTTGAAGGCATCACCGAGTTTTTACCCGTATCCTCTACAGGACACATGATCATTACCCAGAAATTACTGGGAATGGACACTTCAGATTCTTTTACCAAAGCATTCACGGTTAGCATTCAATTAGGCGCTATTCTATCGGTGCTTATCCTTTATTGGAATCGCTTTTTGCAATCCATGAGCTTCTATTACAAACTATTGGTTGCCTTTCTTCCCGCAGCTGTATTTGGTATTTTATTGAGCGATCAAATCGATGCCTTACTGGAAAGCGTAACCGTAGTTGCTGTATCCTTGGTTATAGGAGGAATGTTGTTGCTCTTCATCGACCAATGGCTCGACAAACCCGAAAACCAAGCAGAGGTTGATTATCCGAAAGCATTGAAAATAGGACTGTTCCAATGTCTTGCCATGATTCCCGGAGTATCGCGTTCGGCTGCAACCATCATTGGTGGAATGACTCAAAAATTAAGTCGCAAAACCGCTGCTGAATTTTCTTTCTTTCTTGCCGTGCCTACCATGTTTGCAGCAACCGCAAAAAAACTTTTGGATGTCTATCAGGAAAATCCAGCGCTCTTAACAGAGAACATTTCCACTTTACTCATAGGCAACCTTGTGGCATTTGTTGTGGCTATGCTCGCCATTAAATTTTTCATCGGCTACATTTCCAAATACGGATTTAAATTGTTCGGGTATTACCGCATTGTAGTTGGCGTTACCATTCTAGCGCTTTTGGCCATGGGGTATGAACTCAATATGGCAGGATGAGAAAAATTGATCTATCGCAAGGTGAGATCTGGCTTATCGACAAGCCTTACGAATGGACTTCTTTTGATGTAGTGCGCAAATTGAAATACGCACTGATTCGCAATACAGGCGATAAAAAAGCAAAGATCGGTCACGCCGGAACACTTGATCCACTTGCTACCGGACTGCTCATTGTTTGCGTCGGGAAAGCCACCAAACAAATCGATCAAATCCAGGCAGGCACCAAGGAATATACCGGTACATTTTTTCTCGGCGCAACAACACCTTCCTACGATCGCGAAACACCTGTTGATGCAAACTTTCCTTTGGAAGGTATTCGTCCTGAAATGATTCTTGAAACAGCGCAATCTTTTTTAGGCGAACAAGAACAACAAGCGCCCTTGTATTCCGCCAAACT
>JBIKKU010000303.1:0-4049 GCA_044360245.1 Flavobacteriales bacterium
TTACACCTTGAATCAACCGGTGCAAGTGGCTGCTAACATTGCTTCCACGCCAAATTTATGTAATGCTGCATGTGACGGAACAGCAACAGTTACACCAACTGCAGGTATTGCGCCATACTCATTTGCATGGAACGATCCTTCTGCACAAACCGGTTCAACTGCAACTTCGCTTTGCGCCGGTAATTATTCTGTAATTGTAACAGATGCAGATGGATGTCAGAATACCTTTAATACTTCGGTAACAGAACCAACACCTTTGGTGGCTGTAATTTCTGCATCCGGAAACGTATCGTGTGCAGGATTCTGTGATGGATTTGCGCAGGTCACTGCATCTGGTGGAACAGCACCTTACACCTACGCTTGGAGCAACGGAATTGCAACGGCAACCAACAACAACATTTGCATTGGAACATACATTATCACCGTCACAGATGCAAACGGATGTGTTGCAATGGATACCGTTGATATCATAGAACCATCTGCGCTTTCCGTTGCAGTTACCGGTACAGATAATACCTGTTATCAATCTTGTGATGGAACAGCAACAGCAACAATAAACGGTGGTGTTGCACCATATAACATTCAATGGGATGATCCCGCATTCAGCACTACTGCTGCAATTGTCGGATTATGTGCAAATACATTCTCAGTAGTTGTAACCGATGCCAACGGATGTTTTGTCAATGGATCAGTAGTTGTCAATCAGCCTACCATTCTGGATTTTACAGCTAACATTACCGATGCGCATTGTACCCAAGCTGATGGATTTATTTGTGCCAATATTATTGGAGGTGTTGCCCCTTATACTTATTTGTGGTCTGATCCGGCAGGACAAACCACACCTTGTGCATTCAACATTACTGCAGGTTGTTACACACTTACCATCACCGATGGAAATGGATGTGTGAAAGATTCATTGTTGTGTTTGAATGATATCGCCGGTCCAACACTTACTATTGATGGTCACACCGACGTAACATGTTTTGGATTAGACAACGGTACCATTGATGTCACTGCTACTGGTGGAACAGGAGCACTTTCCATTACTTGGTTAGACGGCGTTGGAAATCCAATTCCATCGCTTGCAAATCTGAATACAGCATCACCACTGGATGGTGGAACTTATGGTGTATTGGTAACAGACGCTGCAGGGTGTATTGCTGCAAATAATCAATTTATTTTTGAGCCGACTGTAGTGAACGCCGCAGTTACTGCATTCACGGAACCAAGTTGTAATGTTAGTTGTGATGCAACTGCAACTGTTTCCATGAGTGGAGGTGTTGGAGGGTTTACCATTTTGTGGAATAGCGGAACAGCGAATACTGCTTTGGTAAATACAGGACTTTGTGCCGGGCCGGTTAGCGTTACTGTAACCGATGCAAACGGGTGCTCAGATGTAGCAACAGGAACCATCACACAGCCAACACCTTTGAGCGTTACCTTGAATAGCATTACCAATGTGGATTGCTTCGGTGCATGTAATGGTGCCATTGTATTAAATATTTCCGGAGCTACAGCACCTTATTCTTACATCTGGACTAACGGTGTTTCCAGCGGGCCATCTGCTTCTGCCATTTGCGATGGAACATACACCACAACCGTCACAGATAACAATGGTTGTGTGGCATCAATTGACAACACGATAACGCAACCAACACAATTGATTGCGGTGGTTACAGATGTTGATGCAACCTGTTCTCAATGCAACGGAACATCTTCTGTAGTGGTAAGCGGTGGTATTACACCATACCAATATGCATGGAGTGGTGGAACAACACCTACTCAAACTTCCACAAGTTCGCTTTGTGCAGGTAACTATACCGTAAACATTACCGATGGAAATGGATGTTTGTTAGTGGCTAATTCAACCATCATTGATCTTGTTGGTCCAAGCATTACCAACATGGTTATGACCGAACCTTCATGTACAGGATTTTCAAATGGAACAGCATCTGTAAATACATCTGCAGGTACTGCGCCTTTGCAATATGCTTGGGATGATCCAAACGCGCAAACAACGCAAACAGCTACCAATCTTGTAACCGGTCTGTATTGCGTAGTTGTTTCGGATGCGAACAACTGTAATGCAAGCAGCTGTATCAACGTAACGGAACCAACACCACTTTTACCGGTAGGAGATTTGGATGTAACCATTTGTTATGGTGATTCAACTCAATTGTGGGCGAGTGGAGCAGGCGGAAATGCACCTTATTCCATCAACTGGCAATCTGCCGGATTGGTTGGTAGCGGTCCGATTCTCGTAGAGCCAATTGCAACTACTACGTATTGTTTTAATGTCATTGATGCGAATGGATGTATTTCACCAAACGATTGCATCACCATTACCGTTAATCCGCAATTGCAAGTTGATGTTTCTGCTTCTTCGGCCATTTGTAACGGCGATTCCATTACGCTCAATGCACAAGCTATCGGAGGAAATGGTGGTCCGTATACCTTTACTTGGACAGATGAGAATGGCAATCCGGTTACTTCATCAACGAATGGAAACTCATCCGCTGCAATTGTAAATCCAACTGTCGATACCTGGTATTATGTTTTGTTAAGTGATGGATGTTCGATTGATGCTTTTGATTCGGTGCAAATAACCATCAACGCATTGCCACTTGTATTCCTGAATGTGGTTGACTCTGCCGATTGTGCTCCGCATACCGCTCAGTTTATTTTGAATACCGACATTGGAGTGCAATTTGATTACGATTTCCAATGCGATGGAACAGTAGATTACAGTGGAACGACTGCGAATACTACATTTACTTATCCTGAAGGTGTTTATGATGTTTGTGTTCAAGTTACTTCTGCACAAGGTTGTGTAACTACCGTAAATGCTCCGCAAATGGTAACAGCATATCCAGTGCCTGTTGCAGGATTCTCTCCATCACCTGATTTAACAACCATTTTAAGCCCTACCATTACCATTACCGATGGAACTGCAGGACCGGCTGTTTTATATGTATGGGATTTTGGAGATGGATATACCATTTCAGGTGCACCCAACACAAACATTCCGAATGGAACAAACGATGGATTAACCATCGGTACCTTCGACAATCCGATTCACACCTATGCAGACACCGGAACTTTTGAAATCACACTTACCGTTACCAATTCATTCGGTTGTTCGGATGTGATAACTTACACTGTGAGAATAGAAGGAGATTACATCTTCTTTGCACCAAGTGGTTTCACTCCGAATGGAGATGGTTTGAATGATATGTTCTTCCCGGTTGGAATTGGATTGGATCCTGCCAATTACGAGTTGCTTATTTTCAACCGCTGGGGTGAATTGATTTTTGAATCACACAATCCGGCTTTGGGTTGGGACGGTAAATACAAAAACGAAATGTCGAAACAAGATGTTTATGTTTGGAAAGTCAAAACCGTTGATCACACCAACAAACAACATGAATATTACGGTCATGTGACATTGTTGAGGTAATCGTTTTACTATTAAGTAAAGAGGCAGAGATACCCTGCCTCTTTCTTTTTGACGAATGTTTGGGTTCAATATCAGATGATAGGTCCTCGTAAGTGGCAACCCCTCGTTAATTCTGCGTCTATAAAGTGTCTAAATGGTTAAAAAACCGTAATTTGACAACTACTTTTTTGAGCGCTATGAAAAATCTTCGTTTCAAAAACACCCGGAGCTTTAGTTCAAAACTCGCGTTAATGCTCGCTTTTTTTGGATTTCTTGCCCTTTCGCCCAAAGCGTTTTCCCAAGGTGTTAACTGCTTAGGTGCCGATCCATTTTGCACAGGAACCACCTATTCCTTTCCAAACTCCACCGGTGTTGCCGACCTAGGATCGGTGGGTTGTTTAGGAAGTTCACCAAATCCGGCTTGGTATTTCATGGAAATTGACCAAAACGGACCAATGACCATTAATATTAGTCAAACCAATACTTCCGGTACAGGTATTGATGTGGACTTCGCTTTATGGGGACCATATGCTTCATTGGCAGCAGGATGTAGTGGTGGAACTTTTCCCGCAGGAAGTCCAATTGATTGTAGTTTCTCCACTGCTGCTACTGA
>JBIKKU010000304.1:0-4043 GCA_044360245.1 Flavobacteriales bacterium
ATCTTCATGGAAAGCAACATGCTCTTCAAAAAAGGATTTGCACTTCACCAACGCTTCGGAAATATTTACCGCAAATGGAACCTGAAACTCATTGCCAAAAAAGTGCAACGCTGGATTACGGTTTCTGAATTCGAGCGCAAGAACATTCTGAACAGAATGCAATTTTCTTCCGACAAAGTCTATACGGTTTACAACGCCATGGCAGGACACTTCAACAGTGAAGTTAACGAAGCTCAAAAGCAAGCCATCCGCGAGAAATATCAACTACCCGAAAAATTTCTGTTCTTCTTTGGCAATACCGATCCAAAGAAAAACACTGCAAACGTTCTAAAAGCTTACCAGATGTATTCCCGGGAGGTGAGTCAACCACTCCCTTTGGTCATCGCAGATCTCGATGAAACAACTGTGAAGGCATTGTCCGGATCGCTACCTCTCCCAGGCACCCTTCATCTCCCGGGCTACATCGCCAATCAGGATCTTCCTGCATTTTATGCAATGGCAGAAGTTTTCCTGTATCCATCCAAAAGAGAAAGTTTTGGTATTCCACTCCTGGAAGCCATGGCATGCGGCACTCCCGTGATAACATCCAATACTTCTGCATTGCCGGAAGTTGCAGGAAATGCCGCATTGCTTTGTGATCCAAACGATGCCGAATCCATTGCCAACCATATCCTCGAAGTGCTCGACAACAACATGCTTCGTCAGGCACTTATTTACAGAGGCAAACAACGCGCAGAAGAATTCAACTGGAAAAACTCAGCACGTAAAATGCTTATCCACTACCACCAAATTTTAAATCAACCCATCACCAATCCACATATCCGTTTCCAATATGTCTAACGTCCAAACCTCCAAAGCCATGACTACCAAACTCCCACTCTATCTGAACTACCTCGGCGAAAATTTGCGCAACTTCGATTTTGCTTCCATTCGCGATTCGTTCAACTATATCCTTTTCAAAAAAGTTCCGAACATGGATCGTGTCATTCACTCCAGAATGGGAACTTTCCTTACACGCAAAAAAACAACCGATTTCATGTACACCAATTTTGCATATGAAATCCAGGTGAAAAAGTTTATACAAAAGCACGCCATCCATTACGACGTGTTCGTAGATATCGGGTCATGCATCGGTGACTACTCTGTCTGGATGGCCAGTGAAGGATTCAAAGTATTCGCGGTAGAACCCGATCCCGAGAATTTTGCTTCACTCAATGAAAACATCCGGTTGAACAAATTCTCCAGCCAGATTACGGCACTGAATTTTGGCTTGGCCGAGAAGGATGGTGTGCTTCCTTTTGCCAATGCATCGAGCAACAAAGGCGCAAGTAAAATTGTGCAAGATGAAAATGCAGAAGGCGATATTAAGGTTCCGGTGCATAAATGGGATAACATTGTAAACACCTTGCATATAGCGCCAACCGAAAAAGTTCTGTTGAAACTTGATGTAGAAGGCATGGAAGAAAAAGTAATCCGTGGCATGCGCGAATTCCTGAAACGTCAACGCAACATTATTCTCATTTTAGAAGTGAAACTTGGTGATGAAAAAAACATGCGTCGCTTACTTCAAACCACAGGAAACTACAGCTTCGAGCGCATCGACGAACACAACATCGGTGCCATCAAACGCTAAATACTTTTTGTATCTTAATCTTCAGTCTAACAGTCTAACAGTCTTAAGTCTTAAGTCTTCAGTCTCCAAATCTCTCAGTCCAATTCAATCCTAATCAAAAACCAACGTCATGATCCGCAACAGAGATATCGTCGTATTTGGCCTACAGCCCTGGGATATTGCGATTGGCAGCAATTGCAAGGACATGGCACTTGAATTGTCAAAACACAATCGGGTATTGTACATCAACCAACCGGCCGACATCACAGCTTATTGGTTTCGCAAAAATGATCCGATTGTAAAAAACCGTTTGGAAGTGAAGCAGGGAAAACGTTCACCATGGGAAGCCATCAATCAAAACCTGACTGTTTTCTCTGCTTCCGATGCCGTAATGCCACTCAATTGGATGAATTGGAAAGGCATGCATCGCCAGATCAACAAATGGAACAATTCGCGTTTCGCTGCCAACGTGAAAGAAGCCATTGCACACATGGGATTTCGCAATTACATTCTCATCAACGACTCATCGATGTTTACAGGTTTCCACATGAAGGAAATGTTGAATCCTGCTTTCACTTTGTATTATATCCGCGATTTTCTGACTTCACAACCTTTCTTCGGAAAGCATGGAAAATCAATGGAACCGCAACTCATCAGCAAATCGGATGCGGTGATTACCAATTCAAAATTCCTTGAAAAATATGCGCAACAATTCAACAACAAAGCGCATTATATCGGTCAAGGCTGTGACACCACTCCTTACCTGAATTGCGATCAACTGGAAATCCCTGAAGATATCAAGTTCATGAAAAAACCTATCATCGGTTATACCGGAAATATCACCTCAAAGCGTCTCGATCCGGATCTCTTGCATTTTCTTGCAGAGCAGCGTCCGGAATGGAATTTTGTTTTTGTTGGTCCGATGGATGATGTTTTCAAATCGCACGCCATTCAGCACTTGCGTAATGTGTATTTCATCGGCTCGAGAAAACCGGAGCAATTGCCGGCTTATGTCGGACATTTCGATGTGTGCATCAATCCACAGGTGCTGAATGACCTAACCGTTGGAAATTATCCACGAAAAATTGATGAATACCTTGCTGCAGGAAAACCTGTAGTAGCAACGGAAACAGAAGCTACCGGTATTTTTGCCGATACCATATATACCGCAAAAAACCATCAGGAATTTCTTGATGCTGTTGAAAAGTCTTTACAAGAAAACCCGAACGAAAAAAGAGCCGCACGCGTAGAAATGGCAATGAGTCACAGTTGGGAAGCGAGCATCGGAGAACTCAGCAAAATCGTTGAACATTATGAGCACGCTTGAAATCCTTTTTTGGTCCTGCCTGATTTTGGTCCTCTACACCTATGCAGGTTACCCTTTATTGTTGAGCATTTTTGCCAAAATGAAAAAACCGCAATCCGTAGGTTTTGAAAATGATGAT
Organism: Flavobacteriales bacterium; assembly: GCA_044360245.1. Lineage (GTDB taxonomy): Bacteria > Bacteroidota > Bacteroidia > Flavobacteriales_D > UBA2798 > UBA2798. The sequence continues at coordinate 3,058 of JBIKKU010000304.1, forward strand.
GAGCTTCCAAAAGTCAGTCTCATCATTGCTTGTTACAACGAGGCATCTATTCTTCGGGAAAAAGTGAGCAATACCTTGGCGCTGGATTATCCGAAAGACAAACTTGAAATTCTCTTTATCACCGACGGATCCAATGATGGTTCTGAATTTTTATTGAAAGAAATTGAAGGAATAAAAGTGCTTCACCAGGCTGAACGTCGCGGAAAAACTGCGGCCATGAATCGCGCGGTTGAACAGTCCAATGGTGAAATCCTTGTCTTTACCGATGCCAATACCTTTTTACCTTCACAGGCCTTACGTAAGCTGATTGCTCCTTTTGCAGATGCTCTTACAGGATGTGTGGCCGGAGAAAAAAGAGTGCGCAAGGACAATCAAGGAGAAAGTGTTGGATCGGGTGAAGGTTTGTATTGGAAATATGAATCCTTTCTCAAAAAAATGGATGCTCGTCTGTGCAGTGCTACCGGTGCGGCCGGGGAACTCTTTGCCATTCGCGGCTCGCTTTGGGAAGCCATCGACAGCAAAATTATTCTCGACGATTTTTATGCCTCTTTACGCGTGGTTGAAAAAGGATACCGCATTGCCTACACACCCGATGCTTATGCAGAAGAAGATGCCTCGGTAGACATGAAAGATGAATGGAAACGCAAAATCAGAATTGCATCGGGAGGATTTCAATCGATGTTCTTACTCGGAGGATTGTTTAGCTTCAAACGTTTTGTTTTCACCTGGCAGTATGTTTCGCATCGTCTGTTGCGTTGGACCATCACTCCACTTGCCATGTTGGTACTCATTCCCTTAAATGCGCTATTGCTGGGTGAACATTGGATTTACGATGTCTTGTTGTATGCCCAAATCGGATTTTATCTTCTTGCCTTTGGCGGATATTTTGCAGAAAAAATGCAACGCAGGGTGAAAGCTTTTTTCCTGCCGTATTATTTCACCTTCATGCATGCCGCAGCATTGATTGGAGGTGTACGCTACTTCAC
>JBIKKU010000305.1:0-4023 GCA_044360245.1 Flavobacteriales bacterium
GTTGGATCATTGTACCCATCGCTCCGTCAATTACCAGCACCCTTTGCTGAAGTAGTTTTTCAATTGTATTCATAGTTCGTATGCACTAAAAACAAAAAATCCTCACCGAGGCCGGAGAGGATATCCATTTCAATTGAAAATGATTCACTATTCCGGCTTATCTCTCAACCTTGCGATTGACAGGAATTGGCACCTTTCCACGGATGGAGGTTGCCAAGGTATCACAGGGCCAAGTCCCTCCACCTTTCTCGATAAGCTATTGATACTAAAGAACTGAGGCAAAGATAAAGCATCAATGCCTTAAAACAAAATCAGGATTTATGAATCCCCCGGAACTCCCTGACAAAACCGGCAATCTGCTTGCGGAAAAAGATCAGCGGCAATACAAGTATGAACAAGTAAGGAAAAGCCATCAGGAATAGAATTCCCGCATTCAATTGCTCACCGATGTTCTCCTGACCCTCGCCATCCGATCCGGTTTCAGCAACAGCCTTACACATTGCACATTGCGCATCGGCATCCACCGAAACAAATACCAATCCCACAACCAGGAGAAGAAATAAAATGCGTTTCATGTTATTGGTAATATGGACTAATCATAAGATAAACCACCACACCTGTAACGGCAACATAGAGCCATAAAGGAAAAGCAATACGCGCCAATTTACGATGTTCAGCGTATTTTCCGCTCCATGCTTTTACATAAGTAAAGAGCACTAATGGAATAATGCCAATCGATAAAAGGATGTGTGATATAAGAATGAAAAAATAAACATACCGCAAAGCGCCTGTGCCTCCATAAGGAGTAGAATCGCTGGTCAAGTGATACACCACATACATCAGCAAAAACAAAATGGAGAGCAACATGGCAAACTTCATCAGGTTCTCATGTACTTTTTGTTTTTTGTTTTTGATGGCCATCAAGGCAGCAATAAGCACCACAGCGGTCAATCCATTGATGGATGCATAAATGGGAGGCAGAAAAGAAGTATCTACACCTTTAATGTTAATGCCAAACAAGGCAGCAACAGCAAGTGGAATGACCACCGAGACAACGATAATTAATCTCCGGTATTTCTTCTCCAGATCAACAGGTAATTGGGTTCCTTCACTCATATTCAGTCTTCAATTTTTTAATGTCAGCAACAAGACGATCCATGGCTTCGGTGTTCGTACCTTCATACATACCACGCAAATGCCCTTCTTTATCTACCAAAACCACCATTTCGGAATGTAAAAATCCGCCGGGGGCAGAACCGTCTTCCATAGCACTTAGGTTGTAACCTTCCATTCCTAAATCGTAAATGTCTTCCGCATCACCGGTCATCAGGTGCCAGTTTTTGGTGTCAAGTCCGTTGTCGATGGCATATTTTTTCAACCTCGCCACCGAATCACGAATGGGATCAACAGAATGCGAAAGGATCACAATGCCTTCCTCTTTGGTCAGTGATTGCAAGCGTTTCAGCTGGGAGGTCATTTTCGGACAAATGGTCGGACAAGAAGTAAAAAAGAAATTCGCGACGTAAATTTTTCCTTTTACTGCCTCGTTGGTAATGACTTTTCCGTCCTGGTTCTCGAACGCAAAAGAAGGAACAGTATGGTAAATGGTGTCTTCGGGGTGCTCTGCATTTATTTCATGGTGACCCAAAAACGGTAGTCCGCTTTTTCCTTGTTTTTTTCCTTCGGCACACGAAAGCACCAAAAAAACCAGGGCAACCAAAACGTAGTTAATCTTTGACATGGTATTCTTTTTTCAGCAAACGAATTTCTTCGATGATTCTTCCCACTTCAATGGTTTGGGAACCTTCATAAAATCCGCGTGGGCGAAATGATTTATCGATAAGCAAAATCGCTCTTGGAAAAAACAATTCTCCGGGGCGCGATTTATCTTCCATTTTTTTGAGCACCGTACCATTGAGTTCAACATCCCAAAACGGACAATGTTCAGTGGTATAAATAATCCATTTCGTAGGATCTACACCGAGTTTTTGTGGCATGTCTTCCAACTTCAATTTTGAAGTATCCTGCAAATGCGAAACAATAACCACATCCTTAAACTTAGGCGCAGATTCTATTTTCTTATAAATCTCAAGCTTGATTTGATTGGCTGCAATCAGGCATTCATCCGGACAAGAACTTTGCAGTCCGGTGGCAAGAATAATTTTCCCTTCAAAATCTTTTTTGGTCAGCACTCTCCCATCAGCACTTTTCATGGTGAAATCCGGAAAAACAAATGGTTTCCCATCAGCCGTTTCAGGACCTAAAAAAGGCAGTCCCGTAAACTGGTGACTGCCTTTTGAAAAAAAGTAGAAGAAGGAAAAAGGAACCAAAACCAAGACCAGCAAGAGCACGGTCATTTTGGCTTTCCCTTTTTTCATATCGGAATTACTTAAAGTTTTCCCAAACACCATGTACGTATGTACCTTCTGTCAACACGATAAAGATGAGGTACAAAATAAACAGTGTATAAGGAGCAAGAATCGTCCATTTAAGGTTTTTACGCTCATCGCCAAGGTGCATAAACACCAACACGATATAACCTGCTTTGATGATGGTTAAAATGATGTAGAAAAACTTAATCATCAACCAGGTTCCTTCAGAAACAAGGTAACGCGGGAAGTAAATACCTACGATAATTTCAACAGCTGTAATGGCAGTAAGTAAAGCTGTAACCATCCAGATTTTGCGGCGAATTTTACGTCCCTCTTCTTCGCTGTGGTGGTTGTAGAGGGAATATTCAATAATGTCATCTCTTTCCATGTGGGATATTGATTGAAAGTGAATTACAACAGATAGAAGAAGGTAAATACGAATACCCAAACCAAGTCAACGAAGTGCCAGTAAAGACCTGCTTTCTCAACCATTTCGTAGTGACCGCGGCTGTGCATTACACCACGCAGTACCATAATCAATACAATGATATTGATGATTACACCGGAGAATACGTGGAATCCGTGGAAACCTGTAATGAAGAAGAAGAACATGGCATATTGTTGTGGCCCTTGAGCTCCAACTTGTTCATGACCATGATCGTTCAAAATAGCAACTCCACCGGAATCGCGAAGTGTTGCGAGTGAATTGTACCAAAGCGTGGAGTTATCACCATCAGGACCAAAATTCCAGAAGTTACCATCGGGACCGGCAATGAATGTATACCACTCCCAAGCCTGTGAACCAACGAAAATCGCACCACCAACTACGGTAAGTCCGAGCCATTTGATCACTCCTTTTTTATCCATACGGTGACCGGCTTCTACAGCAAGTACCATGGTTACAGAAGAAACGATAAGGATAAACGTCATCAATGCCACGTAAATCAGTGGCGCATGAGTGTGTGTGAACGGAAGATGCGTAAACACGTGGTCGGCAGCAGGCCATTCGCCGGTATAGGCGTGACGTGCGAAACCATAAGCAGTTAGAAGACCGCCAAAGGTAAGGGCATCCGATACAAGGAAGAACCACATCATCAGTTTACCATAGGAAGCAGAGAACGGTGAACGTTTTCCTCCCCAGAGCGAACCGGTTTCAACAAGAGGTGTAGCGTGTGCTGACATAAGATGTTAGATTTTGCTGCGCTGCAAGTTTAATGAATAAATTGAAAAAACAAGAACAAAAAGATCCAAAGCACCCCTAAAAAGTGCCAATAGACGGATATCTGACTAATTTTGAAATAGTTTGAACCGTCAAATTTGTTGAGGTGCGCCAGAATCGTCACGTAAAGCAGGTAAAGCAGTCCGGCGAGCAAATGGATAATGTGCAAAGCCGAAATCACGTAAATGTAGGAACTGGCCATGTTGTCGGCCGACTTCAACACCTCGTACTGCGCTGCATTGAGTTCTTTTCCCCCGGGAAAAAACAAGCGTCCTTCTTTGTATTCTAGAATTTGTTCATTGTAGGTGATCGTAAAATCTTTTCCGTATTCACCTTTCAACTCAAATTCCTTTCCGTTGGACTTCATGATTTTCGCGGTAAAGTAATTTCCGCTGTTGATGAGTTGATTATAGCCAATGAACTGAAAAACAG
>JBIKKU010000059.1:0-11607 GCA_044360245.1 Flavobacteriales bacterium
CCATTTGGTTTATCTCCACAGTTTTTTAATCAAAAAAAAAGACTCACCTTCCGATGAGTCTTTTCCTGAATGAAGTTTTATTAGCGGTTGTAGCGGAATTGTTTTCCGGGATAATGGGCAACAGGACCGAGCATTTCTTCGATGCGCAGCAACTGATTGTATTTTGCAATCCGGTCGGAGCGTGAGGCTGATCCGGTTTTGATTTGTCCGCAGTTCAATGCAACAGCCAAATCGGCAATGGTAGTGTCTTCGGTTTCGCCGGAGCGGTGCGACATGATGCTGGTGTACGACCAGTTCTTGGCGAGTTCAACTGCTTCAACGGTTTCGGTGAGGGTTCCGATTTGATTCACTTTTACCAAAATGGAATTCGCCACGCCTTGTTCTATACCTTGCGCCAAACGTTGTGTGTTGGTAACGAATAAATCGTCGCCTACGAGTTGTACATTCTGACCAATCGCTTCGGTCAGTTTTTTCCAACCGTTCCAATCGTCTTCTGCCATACCGTCTTCGATGGAAGCAATCGGATATTTTTTTGCCCATTCCGACCAATAGTTCACCATTTCATCTGAACTCATTTGTTTGCCGGTCGATTCAAAAATGTACAATCCTTTTTCTGCATTGTAAAACTCGGTAGATGCAGCATCCAATGCAATCATGATGTCGATACCCGGTTTGTAGCCCGCAGCTTCAATGGCTTTTAAAACCACTTCAATGGCTTCTTCATTGCTGCCGAGGTTAGGAGCAAATCCACCTTCATCGCCAACATTGGTGGAGTGACCTGCTTTTTTCAATACCGCTTTCAGGTTGTGGAAAATTTCGGTCCCCATACGCAGTGCATCGCTAAAGGTATCTGCACCAACCGGCATGACCATAAATTCCTGAATATCGATTTTGTTATCGGCATGTGCTCCTCCGTTGAGGATGTTCATCAGAGGAATAGGAAGTGTGGTTGCATTTACACCACCTACATAACGAAACAAGGGAAGTCCCGCTTCTTGCGCTGCTGCTTTGGCACAAGCAAGTGATACACCTAGAATCGCATTCGCACCGAGGTTGGCTTTGTTGGGTGAACCATCGAGTTGCATCATCAAACGGTCAATCACATTCTGATTGAAAACCGGAATGCCTTCGAGTTCTTTGCTGATTACGCTGTTCACATTCTGAACGGCTTTGGTAACGCCTTTGCCAAGGTAAATGCCTTTGTCGCCATCGCGCAATTCTACTGCTTCGTGAGCGCCGGTAGATGCACCGGAAGGCACGGCAGCGCGACCGAGAATTCCGTTGGAGGTAATGACATCGACTTCTACAGTCGGATTTCCACGCGAGTCGAGGATCTGGCGTGCTTCGATTTGGGCGATGGTGCTCATGGTACGTTTATGAAAAGTGGATAATGAAGTCTTGCATTAATTTTTTTGATGTGCCTGCATATTGCTTACGAAATCATCGAACAAGTAACGCGCATCATGCGGACCGGGACTGGCTTCGGGATGGTATTGCACGCTGAATACGGGACGACCTTTCAAACGCAATCCGGCAAGGGTTCCGTCGTTGAGGTGGACATGCGTAATTTCAATGTCTTCGCGTGTTTTGGCCACTTCCATGTCTACCATGAAACCATGGTTTTGGGAAGTGATTTCAGATTTTCCGGTGATGAGGTTTTTGATCGGATGATTGATACCGCGGTGTCCGTTGAACATTTTTTTCGTGCTCAATCCTTGCGACAAACCAAGCACTTGATGTCCGAGACAAATCCCGAAAATCGGAATTCCGGTATTCACAATAGCTTTCACTTTTTCAATAACATCGGGCATGGCAGCAGGGTCGCCCGGTCCGTTGCTGAGCATAAATCCATTGGGTTGGAAGGCAAGCATTTCATCCAGCGAAGTTTGCATGGGGAATACTTTTACGTAACAACCACGATCGGTTAAGCAACGCACGATATTTTTTTTCACACCCAAATCCAGCAAGGCAACTTTTAAAGGAGCATCCGGATTTCCGGCGGTGAAGGCTTCTTTGGTGCTAACGCGTGATGAAAGTTCCAAACCTTCCATGGAAGGAACGGCTTTCAATTTTTCTTTCAACACTTCCACATCCAAAATTTCGGAAGAGATGATGCAGTTCATCGCACCGGCTTGGCGGATATGACGCACCAATGCGCGTGTATCTATTTCGCAAATTCCCACAAGTTTGTCGCGCTCGAAATACGATTGCAGCGAACTTTCTCCCGAAGGACGGGAATACATGGGCGAGAATTTTTTACACACCAATCCCGAAATCTTAACCGAATCCGATTCGATTTCTTCTTTGTGTACACCGTAGTTACCGATGTGCACACTCGCCATCACAAGAATTTGTCCGAGGTACGAAGGGTCTGTAAAAATTTCCTGATAACCGGTCATTCCGGTATTGAAAGCAATCTCTCCGGTTGTCGTTCCGATCACACCGGCGGCTTTACCTTTGAAAACAGTGCCATCCTGAAGAACGAGCAGGGCGGATGGCTTCACTTGATATTTCATGGCCGCAAATATACACAGCGAACGGAAAAAGGAAGGCGAATAATGCGCTGCTGTTTTGAACAATTTGAGGCATTTTGTTGATTTCCTCCTGTCACCAATCCGACCCTTATTACGTCTTGGGATTAAGCATCCTTTCCCTTATATTTACATGATATGCGCAGCATTCTTGGGATTTTGATTGTTTTCCTTTCTTTTCAAGGCCTTTGGGCACATGAAGGGGAGGGGCGTGCTTATGTGTTTTTACCTAACAAGGGACAATTCGACCCCGGGGTTCGTTACAAGGCCAAAATTAACGGGGGAGCTTTGTTTTTGGAGGATAAAGCCTGGACCTTTCATTTTCACGACAATTCGGTCATTCAAAAAGCGCATTTGGGACAGGAAGTTCCCGAAAAAGACAATGTCATTCGCGGACATATTTACAAAGTGGAATTTGTTGGAGCTTCGGTTCCTGAATTTTTGCAGGAGGATCAGACCTCTGAGTATTACAATTTTTATTTGGGAAACGACCCCAAAAAATGGGCTTCGGAGGTTTATGGTTTCAAACATGTTTTAGCCAAAGAGCTTTATCCGGGTATTCAATTGCAGACCTATTCGCAGGATGAAAAATTGAAATACGATTGGATCATTGCACCCGGAGCAGATCCTTCATGGATTCGTCAACGTTACACCGGAGCAGATAAACTGACTTTGATGTCGAATGGTGATTTGGTCATCAGCACTTCGGTAAATCAGATTACGGAACAAGCACCAAAAGCCTATCAAATCATTCAGGGAAAGAAAAAAGAAATTGCTTGTCGTTTTGCATTGAACGGAAATGAAATCACTTATGTTTTTCCAAACGGTTTTGATGCCGCTTATGAATTGGTGATTGATCCGGTACTGATTTTCGGGAGTTCAACAGGATCGACTGCCGATAATTTCGGGATGACGGCAACGTATTCTTCGCAAGGACATTTGTTCACCGGCGGAACGGTTTTCAATACCGGTTATCCCACAACTGTTGGCGCATATTCTTCTACCAGCAATGTTGTTGGTGTATATGGTGTAACGGATATTGTCATCACTAAATTTGCACCAAATGGTTCAACTCTTGTTTACTCAACGTATTTAGGAGGAGGTACAACCAACTTAGGAACGGAAACCGTGCACAGTTTAATTTGCAACGCCAACGATGAATTGTTTTTGTTTGGTGTTACCAGTTCAACTGATTTTCCTACAACAGTTGGTGCATACGATCAGAGTCACAATGGTGGATCGATGATTGGATTTTACCAAAACGGAGCTTATTTCTATCCATCCGGAACGGATATTTACGTGACCAAATTCAATGCATCAGGAACAGCACTTTTGGCATCTACGTTTATTGGCGGTACCGGAAACGATGGCGTGAATTACAACCAAAACGTACTTTCGGGGGGGAATTATTTATCGGCTTACGATTCATTGCAGACCAACTACGGCGATCAGTTTCGAGGAGAAATCATGGTAGATGATTTAGGGAATTGTTATGTGGCCACCACCACCAAATCGACCGATTTCCCAACGGTGAATGCTTACCAAAGCACATCCAACGGCGCGCAGGAAGGCATTGTGTTTAAATTTTCGCAAGATTTATCCTCGCTCATTTTTAGTACCTACCTCGGAGGTTCCAACAAAGATGCCTGTTACGGAATTAAAGTAGATGATGCCTACAATGTGTATGTCACCGGAGGAACCTGTTCATCCAATTTTCCCACTACCGCCGGAACTTTGCATACTACCTACCAAGGTGGAAAAACAGATGGTTTCGCTGCAAAATTATCGCCAAACGGAAGCACTTTGCTGGCTTCTACATTTTTGGGAACCAATCTCTACGATCAAACATTTTTTATTGAACTCGATCGTTACGGTTCGGTTTATTTGCTCGGACAAACAAACAATCCTGCGGGAATGCCACCGGTGAATGTAGCTTATTCCAACAATAACAGCGGACAATTCATCGTGAAACTCGATAACAGTTTGTCCACTTTACAATACCGAACGCTTTTCGGAAACAACAACGGAAGTTTCAACATTTCACCTGCAGCTTTTTTGGTGGATGTTTGTGGTAATGTTTATGTTTCGGGATGGGGAGCCAACATTTTGCAAAACATCCCGCTCAACAACATGCCCGTTACACCGGGAGCATTTCAATCAAGCAATGGCGATGGATTTAATTTTTACCTGATTGTTTTTTCGCGCAACATCGACAACCTTTTATACGCCACCTATTTCGGCGGACCACAAAGCCATGAACATGTCGACGGAGGAACCAGTCGTTTTGATGCAAATGGAATAGTGTACCAAAGCGTTTGCGCAGGTTGCGGAGGTTATGATGATTTTCCAACCACACCCGGAGCATGGTCGAATACCAACAATTCCACGAATTGCAACAATGGTGTTTTCAAATTCGATTTTGAAATTGAACCCGAAGCAGATTTTACTACCGATCAGTTGCAAGGTTGTGCACCATTAACCATTCAGTTTGACAATACTTCTCCGCTCTTCACCGATTACCTTTGGGATTTTGGAAATGGAGATACCACTTCACTCGAAGACGATCCCATCCGAACTTTTCCTTCACCGGGAACTTACACGGTGTATCTCGTTGTATTAGACACCATTTGTCTTTTGCAGGATACCGCTCAAAAAGTCATTACCGTTTATCCTCCTTTGCAATTGTCGGCAAACGATACGGTGATTTGTTTTCCGGGAAATGTCGATTTGATGGCGACGAGTTTTGGAACGGTAAACAATTATGTTTGGTCGAGCAATGGAAGTTTTACCGATACACTGAACAATCCCACCACCGATAGCACTTTATTGGTAAGCGTTACCAACGATTCAACTTTTTACGTGAATGTTTCCAATGCATGGTGTTCGTATACCGATACCGTGTTGATTCATATTCCGGAATTGGATATTTCCTTAAGCACATTGCCCGGCATTTGTACAGGTGATACGGTGCAATTAACAGCAAGCAACCTCACACCAATCGATCCGCTTACGTTCAATTGGTCACCCGATTCTTTGGTGATCTCCGGCGATTTAACGCCCACCATAACCACTTCACCCGATTACCCTTCCTGGTTTTATGTTACCGGAACAACACCGCAAGGATGTACGGTGAGCGATTCTGTTTTTGTGAATGTCAGCGGACCACCGCAAGGTTTGCTTAATGCAACGGCAGATCAGTATTCCATTACGTTTGGAAGCAGTACGGTATTGCATGCCAATCCCAATGGTTATGCGTATTCATGGTCGCCCGGTGAAACCTTGTCCGATTCCACTTCGCAACATCCAACGGCTTCTCCGGTAGTCACCACTACTTACACGGTAACGGTTTCCAATGGCGGTTGTTCGCTGAGCGATACGGTGACGATTCGTGTTCTGGAAATCATTTGCGATTATCCTTACATCTATGTTCCCAATGCTTTCACGCCCAACAACGATGGAGAAAACGATGTGTTGTATGTGCGTGGACAAAACATCACTGAATTAATTTTCCGTGTATTTGATCGCTGGGGTGAATTGGTATTCGAAACCACCGACATTACCAAAGGATGGGATGGAACCTTCAAAGACCGCGAAGCAGATCCTGCAGTGTTTGTCTGGTATGTAGAAGCAACCTGTTTAGGCGGAGAGAAATATTTCCACAAAGGAAACGTGACTTTGATTCGCTGATTTATTTTTCACCAAATACGGTGATGAATCCTTTTTCGTAACAGATTTGATCCAAAGCGCGAATGATGTAAAAATACGTTCCGTCGGAGCTTTGATTTCCCTGATTGTCTTTGGTGTCCCAACCATTGCTCCATTGCGAATGTCCGTTGTAAATGGCCCTTCCCCAGCGGTCGAAGATTTCAATCGACCATGTGCCGATGGAGTCGGTTGGAACGGAAAACAAATCATTCATGCCATCTGCATTGGGCGATAAAACATTAGGCAGTGTTAATCCGCATGGTGGTGCATTCAACCAAGGGTCGATAAGCGAAGAATCGATAGGTTCCTGGTGATTGCCGCCAATAATCACGTTGCCGCTGGGTTGCGGATACACGGTGGTATCGTTGCAGGCATAAGCGTTGGTGGTGTCGTAGGCTTCTACCAGAATATCGTCGATGAGGTAATAACTCCAATGCACTCCGTAATTGCCATCGCTCGATGGTACTTCGAGAAAAGTACTGTGGGTGTCGTCTTTAAATGATCCGATGGTGATAAAGTTTTCTCCTCCTGCTGCTATAAAAGATCCGCAAATTTTTACCCATTCGTGATTCACGCTGAGCATGCGAAAAGTAGCATTGGAAATTTGTGGTGTGGTATTGAAAATATGCACCCAATTCGGAGGAACGGGTTGTCCGATGGTGAACCAAGCCCCCATAGCATCCGAAGCCCAGTCGGCATGGCATTCCAAACGCACCCAGAACTCTACGTAGTAGCGCTGTCCGGCAAGGAGTGGTGAATTCAGGTATGCACCGATGTATTCGCGGTATGGTGAACTCCAGGAGGGACGATACACGGAAACGCCTGCGTAGCCTGTTCCGGAATAACCCAGGGGACAATCTTCGTCGGAATCGTATCCGCAATTGTAATAATCGGATGTGGCCACGACATCGATCCAGTTTACTGCGTATTGAATTTCATTGTCGGACGAAGGGCATTGCGAATACTGTTCAAAACCCGGATTGGGCACCAGGTTTTGTGCAAGCAATACTCCCCTGATGGGAAAAAGGAAGAGCATCCACAACAAAGCACATTTGAATCGCATACGGAAATATACTCAAAAAACGTGCCTGTGTGCGTTTTGCGCTTGATCATTTGCTGCCTGCATTTGCTCAGCGGTGTTCCTTTCCTGCGCGATATGCATTATATTTGATAAAAACACGGTATATGCGTTTATCCATTATGTTTCTGGTTATGGCCGGTTCCCTTATGGCGGGAATGAGCTCTTGTTCTTCTTCAACGGAAAAAGAAAAAGTGGTAGCTGTTCAGTCTTTATCCGAAAAGGACATTTACAACATCGATGTAGTGGATGCATTTGTGCCGACCATACACGATACCGTACGCGAAGCTTCGCGAAAAGTATTTCTCACGGGGATTGATCTTTTTCGCAATAAAAAGAATCCGGATAAAGCCGTTTCCGAATTTAAGAAAGCCATTTTGATGTGTCCCGATGCGAAATCTTATTACGAATTGGGAAATGCTTTGATGGACATCACCAATTACAAAGAAGCAATCGATGCCTATCACATGGCGGAGAAATTGAATTACAATCCGATTTCGAAAGTGATGTACAATCTGGCATGTGCTTATTCGCGTGCACAAGATGGAGAAAGTGCCTTGAAATACATTCAGCTCTCCATCGAAAACGGATATTCCAATACCAAACATTTGCTCACCGATGCCGATTTGGCCTATGTGCGTGAATTGCCCGATTTTATGGGAGTATACGAGGAAGCCATGAGTGGTGCTTCATCTCCCGAAGCAGCATTGTTTGATTTGTATGCGGTAAGTTTTACGCAAACACAATTTCCATTGGAATTCAAACCGGCCGATTTCAATACAATGTATTTGAGCAATTCCATCGCTTACGATTTTGAACCATTTGTATCGGAAATGGTGAATCCGAATTTCTCGCGCGAAGTAGGAGATGAATTTTATTACGTGGCTTTATTGAAAGAGACATCCGATTACGTTGCGCTGATTTATGCAGGTAAACAAGTGATGTACAACAATCCTCCGGTGTATCATATTCTGGCGACCTACAACCACGAAGGAAAACTGATTGACAAAGTGGAAATTGGTGGTTACCATTATTATGCCGATCCGGTGAAATCGTATTCCATTACCGAAGATTTAGCGATTGTGGTGAACGAATACGAAATCAAATACGCCAAAGATGTTGAAGAATTTGGTTACGAAGAAAATCCTATTGAAAGCAACGAATTGCTGAACACCAGAAAATTTCAGATCACTGCGAAAGGAAAAATCAAACAGACTTCAGGTGAACCCATGGCCTGGTTTTTTGATTGAGGCGATTAAGCCATGTTTACCTCAAAAAGGAACTTTCGTTTTTAGGAAGTCCCAATGCATTCAGTTTGGCCAATGTTGAAGCATGGTGTCGATGCTTTTTATTTTCCCGGAGAATAGAATTTGGTTGTCATTTTCGGCAACTCCATAAGCTTAAACCGCTTGGAAATGTGCAAGCCAAGGTTTAAAGTTCATCCTGACTATTTCCTATTCATTTTTCTTTCCTCTACGCCAGAAATAACTGATAACAAGAAAAGACAAAATCAATACGATTTGAATCAGTTGAATGTATTCGGTTTCGGAACGGTTTTCCATGTATTAAACTAAAAACAAAACCCCGCAATTGCGGGGTTTAAAGTTTATCGACCATTTGATCAATACTCATCTTCGTTGAAGAAGAAATCCTCTTTGGATGGATAATCCGGCCAGATCTCTTCGATACTTTCATAGATCTCACCTTCATCTTCCATTTCCTGAAGGTTCTCCACCACTTCCATCGGCGCACCTGCACGAAGCGCATAATCGATTAGCTCATCACGCGTTGCAGGCCATGGCGCGTCTTCCAGATAGGATGCGAGTTCGAGTGTCCAGTACATACTAAGCTCCTTTCTTGTTGATTTTTGAAAACTTACGCGAAAATAGATTTTTTGTTATACCATGAAAGGAAAAAAAACTCCAACTTTTCACATTGTAAGGTGTTGAAAACCAGTTTTATCGTAGTGTTGTTCACATACGAGGGGTCCAGGGACTTTCTTCGGACTGGTATTCCTGAGTGAGTTTACGGCTTAAAACAAAGAGGTAGTCGGACAATCGGTTGAGGTACCGGATGAGGATTTCCTGCACTTCCTGACCTTGCGCGAGGTCGACACAGATCCTTTCTGCGCGACGGCAAACGCAGCGTGCCACATGGCAAAACGAAACAGCAGGATGTCCGCCGGGCAATACAAAACTCCGCATTTCGGGTAAGGATTCATCCATTTTATCCATTTCACTTTCCAGAAAAACAATATCCTCTTCACGGAGTTCCGGAATCTTCATCTTGCTTTTTCCGGGTTCGCTGGCCAGAATGGAACCAATCGTAAACAAACGATCCTGAATCTCCAGCAACACCGCTTTGTGCGTTTGTTCTTTGTCGTGATCGCGCACCACGCCAACCCAGGAGTTCAATTCATCCACCGTTCCATAAGCCTCGATGCGCAAACTCGATTTCAATACACGCGTGCCTCCGATTAAAGAAGTCTGACCTTTATCTCCTGTTTTCGTATAAATTTTCATGTTCAATCAATTGCTAGTTCAATGACAATATAACAAGCATTTTGTTTCAGAATAAAGATTTTTTTAGGCCATCCGTAAATGTTGAAAGCATTGAAAAGAAGATTGAATTTTTCCGCTGAAATGAAATGGCGATTGCTTTGATGTGTTTTTTAATCCGGAAATAGCATCGTTTTTCGCTTGATCATTTCCTCGGCGATTAGCGCACTGTTTCCGCCCTTTTCCCGGAGTTTGGCAATGATGTTGAGGTAACTTTCTTCGTCGCGGTTCTGACTAAGTTTAAACACATTGTCCAGTTTATCTGCCTTGATTTCTATGCCCACAATGGCAGGCATCATTTTACCTACATATTCCTCAGGGAGATTGTCGTAAATGGTTGGCGATGCCGTATTTCCTTTTTCAAATTTCAAGGTGAATTGACGCATAAAGGAAATGAGTTCAGCATCACTCAGGAACCTAACTTTTCCTGCAGCATGCACACTCATGTAATTCCATGTTGAACCATTTTGCGGATTGCTATACCAGGAAGCACTTACATAGCAATTTGGACCACTAAACACAAGCAATGCATTGGGGTTTTCCATAAAAGCTTTGTGGTGATCGGTATTGCGCATCACATGACCTTGAAAATATAATTCGCCATTTTTTTCTATGGCTAAAAATGGAATTTGTGTTGCCACCTGTTCACCCGACAAAAAACTTCCTGTAAGAAACGCAAAGGGATATTCCTCAATGAAATCCAAAATGGTATGCTTGTCTTTTTCTTTAAAATAAGAGAAGTGATACATATTCTAAAAGTTTAATCCAGCCCAATAAAGCGGAGGTGAAAAGTAAAAAGTTGAAGATAGTTTGTTTCAAACATATATCTATCACTTATGACTTATATCCATATAACTTATATCTATATTACTTATACCTATGGCATATAACTTATATCTATGTCTTATGGCATATGGCATATATCCATATAACATATATCCATATAACATATATCTATGGCCTATAATCATATAGCTTATAACATATATCTTACCGGTGTTTCAGCACGTAATGTTCTTTTTTCAATTCTTTCTTGAAGAACACCATTCCTTGGTGAAATAAATCGAGCGAAAGTGTGATGCGTTCATCTCGAATGATTTCATTCCATGCTTCCTCCATTTCATCACTCCAGTGGATGTCGTCGAAAACTAAAATACTGTTGCTATGGCAATGTTCGGCAATCTCACGAAAATAGCGCAGTGTAGCTTCTTTCCGGTGATTTCCGTCAATCAAAGCAAAATCAATTTCTTTTTTTTCCTGCAGCACTTGTGGTAGGGTGTCGTCAAAATTACCTTCCACGGAACGGATGTTTTTGAAACCGCCAATGGCAAAATGTTCGAGCGCAATCTTGCGGGTATTCGGACAACCTTCGAGTGTGATGATTTCTGCTTGTTGATTGGCGGCGGCAAGATACATGGTGGTGATGCCTAGCGACGTGCCTATTTCCAATACGGTTTGCGGACGAAACTTTACCAAAACGCGATGCAGTCTTTGGGCCTGATAAATGGGCATCACGGAAGTGCGCGCAATAGCCGATACTGTTCTTGTTTTTTCGGAAAGACTGCGTGAACCTGCGCCGAGGTCGGTGATGGCAATAGAACGATTGTCCTGTAATGCACGTCGACGAATGGGTTCAATTTTATCGTAGGCGTAATAATTTCCTTTGTTGCGGAAAACTTCTTCAACTAGCGCAAACAAGAAAGGCGAATGCACATCATAGCGTGTCTTTGCCGAA
>JBIKKU010000421.1:0-2667 GCA_044360245.1 Flavobacteriales bacterium
ATGTATTTCCAAAAAAGTGCTAAGTTTCGCATGTATTGTCTTTTCGCTTGCGTCGGGACAAACAAAAATAAGTAGTTAAACGGTACACCCATTGAATTTTCCAAAGGGATTGAAGCACAGGCAGGCATGAAAAACATCATTTTCCGGATTGCAGGACCTTTGGCTGCATTGCTGACGTATTCAGGAATGTCGGCATCCTTTACCCATGAGCAATCCATGTCGGCTGCATTGTTGGTGTGGATGGCCGTTTGGTGGGTGAGTGAATGTGTCAATCTTTACATTACCAGTCTTCTTCCCATTGTGGTGTTGCCTTTGTTTGGGGTGATGAAAATGGATGCTGTTGCACCCAATTACATGCACGAAGTCATTTTTCTTTTTATCGGTGGATTTCTTTTTGCTTATGCTTTAGAGCGCTGGAAATTGCACGATCGCATCGCCTTGAAAATTATTTTATCCATCGGTACCACACCTGCTCGTGTTTTGTTGGGAATCATGTTGTCGGCTTATTTCCTTTCGATGTGGATCAACAATACAGCAACCACCGCTATGCTCATGCCTGCAACAATGGCGATTGTGGGTCAACTCGATCGCAAGGGGAAACGCAGTGGACTTGCCGCTCCTTTGCTGATTGGATTGGGTTTTTCGGCTTCCATTGGTGGAATGGCCACGCTGATTGGAACAGCACCGAACATGATTTTTTTAAAAGAATACACCGACGCATTTCCAAATGGCACTCCTGTTGGTTTTGCGCAATGGATGTTTTTCGGTGTTCCGGTGAGTTTGGTGATTCTGATCGGAACCTTTTTCGTGTTGCGTTTTTTTCACCGTAAAGCTTTGCAAACCGAAGAAATAGATATTTCGCGCTGTCGGCAGGATTACGCTGCACTTGGGCCTATGCGTTATGAAGAGAAATGGATGATTTTCTTTTTTGCCGCTGCTTTGCTTTTGTGGTTTTTTCTGGTGGATTTGCGTTTTGGTGAAGTCGTTATTCCATCCTGGACCGGTGCTTTGGGTTTGCCTCCAAAAATGGTAACGGAGTCAACCGTGGCCATGCTTATTGTCATGGTTTTGTTTTTTATTCCCTCTCGCGATAAAACAACAACATTGCTCACCTGGCATGAAGTAAAAAAATTACCGGTTGGAATTATCTTTTTGTTCGGTGGTGGATTTGCGATTTCCAAAGCAGTGGATGAATCGCAATTGGATATGGAAATGGCCTCGGTCTTATCCGGATTGTCGCATCTTTCGCCGATTTTGCTGGTGTTGATTCTCGTTGTTTTTATGACCTTGCTCAGTGAGTTTGCCTCCAACACGGCTTCTTTGCAATTGGTTTTTCCGGTTTTGGTGGCTTTTGTGGGAGAGCTTTCGGTCAATCCTCTCGAAATTCTTGTACCGGTAACCTTAGCAGCATCTTGTGGATTTATGTTACCCATTGCCACACCGCCAAACACCATTGTTTTTGGGTCGGAAAGAATTAAATCGGGTGAAATGATTCGCTCCGGATTTTTCGTCGATCTTATTGGAATTGTAAGCATTACGCTTGCTTCATTTACCTTGATTCACTGGATTTTTTCCTGAGTGATCTTCATCACTTTTCTGTTTTAAAAAATTCCTACCTTTGAAATAATGAGAATCATCCGTGCCTTATTTATTTTATCCGCCTCGCTCATTGTGTTGGCGCATAATTTAATTCCGCACGACCATTGCGTTGAAAAAGAACACAACGATCACGACTCCGAAGTGCATCAGGTGGTCAACGAATGGATCGATCCTTTTCTCCTGGTTTTGCACGAAGATGGGCAGGGAAATTTAGAGCAAATACGCTTGTCCGAAAGCGAACTGCAATCACAAGATTTTCAATGGCTGCCTGTGCTTTTTGTTTTGTGGAATTTTGATTGCGTACCTGAAACAATTGGCGAAACATCTATTCACTTTTTTGGAAATGACTTTTCATTTCTAGCTTCTTTTTTGGCTGATGCATTCAGTCATCGGGGTCCTCCTTTAGCTTGATATTTCAGCTTTCCCGATTATTTACCATTTCATTTTTAAAATATGTTTGAAAGGATCATTTCATTTTCGATCCGGAACAAACTCATTGTGTTGATCATGGTTTTTGCACTCATTGGTGCAGGAATATGGTCGCTTGGCCAACTAGCCATCGATGCGGTTCCGGACATTACCAACAACCAAGTGCAGGTGGTTACTACTTCGCCTACACTGGCTCCGCAGGAAATTGAACAGATGATTACGTTTCCATTGGAAAGTAAACTGATGAATTTACCCGGAGTCATGGAAGTACGTTCCATTTCGCGATTCGGATTATCCGTTATTACGGTAGTATTCGAAGATAATGTACCGATTTTGCAGGCGCGGCAATTGGTAGGTGAACAACTCTCTGCAGCAAAAGCGGAAATTCCCGATGGATTAGGATCTCCGGAATTGATGCCCATTACAACGGGATTGGGAGAAATTTACCAATACATTCTTCGCGTGAAACCCGGATACGAACATGTTTACGATAACATGGATTTGCGTACCATTCAGGATTGGATCGTAAAGCGACAACTGGCAGGAACAAAAGGGATCATTGAAATTTCCTCTTTTGGAGGTTTTGTAAAGCAATACCAGATTTCCATCGACCCGCTTTTGTTGCGACAACATCAGGTT
>JBIKKU010000035.1:0-14275 GCA_044360245.1 Flavobacteriales bacterium
TAACCTCATTGGATGAGTTTAAAAAAGATTCGGTGGAGATGAAATACGTTTCCTTCATCATCAAAACAACACCCGAAAAAGTGCGCATCATTGACAGCATCCATCAAGCATACCTCAAAAAAACACCCTACGACTATTCTTTCTTTGGCATGCGCTGTGCATCGGCAACGTGGGATATTTTGGAAGAGGCAGGGATCGTTAAACGTCGGAGCAAAATCTGGAAAGCCTGGGTAATCTTTTATCCGAAACGCATTCGCAAACGCATGTTCCGCTATGCCGAAAAAAATGATTGGGAAGTCGTTGCAAAAGACGGTCGCGATTGCCGCATCTGGGAGAAAGATTAATGCATATGCTATATGCTATATGTTATATGTTAAATGCCATATGTAATCTGCTATTTTGCTCTTTTTTGTGATAGGTTCTTATGGAATAAATCATAATAACGAGCCTTTCAATAGATTACCAATGCCTTGAATTAAGGTAAGGCTTTCCAATCCAATTATGACCTGCGAAATCCAACCAGGGTAATGTCATCAACTTGTTCCAATTCACCTTTCCAGTTTTCCAAAACGTCTTGCAACAACTGAGCTTGTGCATCGCTAGGTAAATGTGCATTCTGAATGAGTAATTCCTGAAGCGCACTGTATTTGAATTTTTTGCCGCGCGGTCCGCCAAACTGGTCCGCAAATCCATCGGAAAATAAAAATAACATGTCCTTCGAATGAAGTACTTCGTGCACATTCACAAAAGGTTCGGCCCTTTCGAAATAACCTACAGGTTGTTTTTGAGCAGGAAGGACTTCAATGGTATTGCTTGCGTGACGGTAAATCCATCCCGGATTGTTTGCTCCTGCAAACTGAATTTGTCCGGTGCTTTTGTTCCATTTGATCATGGCAATATCCATCCCGTCTTTCTGCCCGCTTCCGCTATCACTCTTCATCGTACGCACAATAATTTTTCGCGCTTCATCCAAGATGGTAGCAGGATCGTAAATTTTTCTGGTCACCACTACATCGTTCAATGCATTGCAACAAATCACACTCATGATTGCTCCCGGAACACCATGTCCGGTACAATCGGCAACAGCCAGCAAATACTCATCGCTTGCTTTTCCCTCCTGCGCACCCGTATTGAAAAACCAGTAAAAATCGCCGGAAACCACATCCTTCGGCTGAAAGAAAATAAATCCGTCGGAAAAAAATTCATCAAATTTTTGTTGTGGCGGTAGATAAACCGATTGAATCCGCTTGGCGTAATTGATGGAATCTTTAACTTCTTTATGCGATTCACTTAAGGCATGATGTACCGCGGCTAAATCATCTTGCATTTTTTTTCGTGTCATCACTTCCGATTGAAACTTTCTGTTCCAACCAATCATCGACAACAACAGCAGTGGCGCTCCAAGTGATACCAACATGATGGATCCGGGCCAGTGCATGATGCGAAAGAGCACGCCCAGGAACAAACTAACACTTCCAATCAAATCAAACAGACTTAAGTAAAGTGCATCCTTAGAGCTCAAAGAATAGGATTTCCATTTTTGGTATTTGTCGAGAAAACGAAGTGGCGTATACGTAAAAGAAAGCGCAAACGCCCCGACGATAATACAAATACCTGCTCCCGGAAGCTGAAGGTACTTTAAGCTGACTCCAATAGAAACCAATACCAGTGAAATGATCAACACGACAAGCGTAGCACGACTACGTTTTGGACTGTAAAAGAAGAAAGAAGCTATCCCTGTGAAAAGAAAAACAACCGCAAATAAAAAATTAAGGATGATGAAAGCATTTTCAAACCTGCGCAAGATCCCGACAGACATCAGGTAAATAAGAAAAAAAACGCCGAATGCGCCCAATAAAACAGCAAGCAGAGAGAAAATACGTGGCATAGCAATACGAATATAGTGTGCTTTGGCATAGAAAGAAAAGAGCCATTGGAAATTTGTTGACCGAATCAAAATCTATTTCGATTGTTGGCGTTCGAGCTTAAGTAAGAATCGTATTTTAGCAGTATGCGTCCGCTTTTGCTTTTCCTATTCTTGCTATTGGTTCCATTTTGTGCCTTGGCTCAACTACCACAGTTGCGCGTTTATATGGACAGCCTTCGTGTGCGAAAAATTCCCGTTGCGGTTTATGCTCCAGAAGACTTCAACATCCTGCCGAACGGAAAAATCATCCTGTTCAGTCACGGCTACAGTTCGAACGATACCTCATCCTACAAGTGTTACCATTACCTCGGAAATGCGCTGGCAGCAAAAGGCTATCGCGTTTATTCCATCCAGCACGAACTCATTTCCGATTCGCTAATGCCCTTAAAAGGCGATGTATGGCAAGTGCGCAAACCCTTTTGGGATAGAGGTGTAGCAAACATTCGTTTTGTGGCCAATCAACTTTTTAAAGAACATAAGCCCATTCAAAAATTTATTGTTGGCGGACACTCCCAAGGAGGTGATATGTCGGCTTTGTTTGCAACGCAATTTCCTGAACAAACCGCTGCACTTTTTACACTCGACCATCGACGGGTACCCTTACCGCTTTCGGGCAAATTCCCCATTTTGAGCATTCGTTCATCCGATCAACATGCAGATGCAGGCGTACTTCCCGAAAAGAACATTTGTGACACCTTGCGCATTCGATTAGTGTCCTCTTCCATCAAACACAACGACATGGATGTGACGGGTACAAAAAAACAACATCATTTTCTGATCAAAAGTGTTTTATCCTTTCTTCAAACCATTGTTCATGGAAAGTAAGAATGACCACAATCCCTTGGCCGTAGAAATTTTCAATCGCCATGCTGCTTTTTACAAAGAGCGCTTTATGGACGTTAGTCGATACCATGATGCACTCGATGCTTTTATTGCCCGAATTTCGCCAACGGCAGAGGTTTTGGAGCTGGCCTGCGGACCGGGCAATATCACACGCTATATGCTCGATCGGCTACCAAACGTAAAAATGACCGCAAGCGATCTTGCTCCTGCCATGTTGGAAATTGCGAAGACGACTTGTCCGGAAGCAACGCTTTTACTCATGGATGCGCGTAACCTGAAATCTTTACAATCATCATACGATGCCTTGATTGCTGCCTTCATCTTCCCCTATTTTTCCAAAGAAGAAACAGCAACTTTCCTGAAGGATGCCAGAGCATTGGTGAAATCCGGAGGTAGCTTGCTCATCAGCACCATGGAAGCAGAAGAAAAACATTCGGGTTGGCAAACCAACAGCAAGGGTGAGCAGTGTTACCAACAGTTTTACAATGAAGCGGAATTAAAGCAATGGCTCAAGGAAGCAGGTTTCGAAACCATTTCCTTTTCACGATTCGCCATTCCGGATTCGGATTATTCACAAGACTTGTTTATTCTTGCTTCATGAAATTTGAACCTGAAATCAGAACGCTATCAACTAAAACCTTAGTTGGAATCTCCAATACGCAATCTTTACACAACAATGCCATGCGCGAACTTTGGGCGCGGTTTATGCCCATGTGTTTAACGATACACAATGGAGTGCGTCCAAAAGAACTTTTTTCTCTTTCGCATTATCCCTCCGACTACTTCAGCGCTTTCCATCCTGCAAAAACATTTACCAAATGGGCAGCAATGGAATGGACAACCGGCGAAATTCCGGAAGGCATGAAGTCTCTGCAAATACCCGAAGGCCTTTATGCGGTTATTCAATACAAAGGATCATCTGCAAATACTTCTGTTTTTGAATTCATGTTCAGGCAGTGGTTGCCTGCATCGGGATATGAACTCGATGATCGTCCGCATTTTGAAATCCTCGGCGAACGCTACAAAAACAACGATCCCGATTCGGAAGAAGAGCTTTGGTTTCCGGTGCGGAAGCTTTGAACCGAAAATCAGGACCGATTACATGAGTGATTCTATTTTCCGGAAACTTCCATTTCATTGCCTATTTTCGCAGCAAACCAAAAACCATGAGTTTGCTTTCCACTTCCATCGGACGACTTCGTCTGTTTTCTTTTCTTGAAGGATTTTCATTGTTGGTATTGCTCGGATTTGCAATGCCCATGAAATACATGATGAAC
The DNA here is from genome assembly GCA_044360245.1 of Flavobacteriales bacterium. Classification (GTDB taxonomy): domain Bacteria; phylum Bacteroidota; class Bacteroidia; order Flavobacteriales_D; family UBA2798; genus UBA2798. Next base: position 4,048 of record JBIKKU010000035.1, read on the forward strand.
GAACCCATTTACGTGCGCGTAATTGGTATGGCGCATGGTTTACTCTTTGTGGGATTCATTTTGTTTCTGTTTATGGAACACAGCGAGTCAAAATGGAAAATTTCCAAATCGCTTTCGGTCTTTTTGCTGAGTTCTTTTGTGCCATTTGGCTTTATTTACGTCGACCGCAAACTGCTGAAATAAGACCGGAAACAATTTTCATTGTTCTGCGTTTTTAATTCAAAGCCCTTGCCTATGCTGATTTCCCTCTGGACACAACTTTTCATGAATGCCCTGAACAAAACTTCGGGAGCAGAGAAAAAACCTGTGTCGCGTTACCGCATTGCCAAGGCTTACCGACAATTCCGCATTGGTGTATTGCGCAATGTAAAAGATGTATTTCTGATTGCCTTAGGCATTTTTTCTGCAGGTTTTGGATTTAAAGGATTTTTGCTCACCAATGGTTTCATCGACGGCGGAGCAACCGGAATATCTTTGTTGTTGGCGCACATCAGCAGCATTCCGCTTTTTGTTCTGATCATCTGCGTTAACATTCCATTCGTGATTTTAGGTTACGTGGTAATGGGAAAAAGTTTCGCCATTAAAACTGCTCTTGCCATTACCGGATTATCGCTGGTTTTGGGATTGGTGAGTTTTCCGAATGTCACCAACGACAACTTGCTTGTGGCCATCTTCGGCGGATTTTTTCTTGGTGCAGGAATTGGATTTGCCGTGCGTGGAGGTGCTGTAATCGATGGAACAGAAGTGCTTGCGATTTTTCTGAGCCGAAAATTAGGCGCGACCATCGGAGACATCATTATTGTTTTCAACGTGGTCATTTTTTCTGTTGCTGCATGGTTACTTGGTGTGGATGTTGCGCTTTACTCCATGATTACTTATTTGGCCGCATCCAAAACACTCGACTTCATTGTAGAAGGAATTGAAGAATACATTGGTGTTACGATTGTTTCTCCGCACAGCGAGGAAATTCAACAAATGATTACCGAAAAAATGCAACGTGGTGTTACGGTGTACAGCGGCAAACGTGGTTTTGGAAGAAGAGGAGAAACGGCCGAAATGGATGTGGTGTACACGGTGATTACCCGTTTGGAAATTTCGAAAATCAATACCGAAATCGAAAAAATCGATCCCAATGCTTTTGTCGTCATGAACAGTGTAAAAGATTTGAAAGGCGGAATGATCAAAAGAAGACCACTTGACCATTGATATCCTATTCTACCATGAAAGCATTTTACCGCACAACATACGGATCACCTGAAGTCCTCTCCCTCAAAGAAATTCCAGAGCCCAAAGCCAAAGCCAATGAAGTACTTGTAAAAGTGCACTATTCCAGCATCAACCGCACGGATACCGGATTTCTTACCGGTCGGCCATTGTTCGCGCGATTGATTATTGGATTGTTTGGTCCGCGGCAACATGTATTAGGCTGCGAATTTTCGGGAATTGTAAAAGCAGTTGGTGCTGAAGTGACACGCTTTAAAATTGGTGACCGTGTTTTTGCTTTCAATGAAAAACAATTTGGCGGACATGCCGATGTTGCCGTAATGGATGCAGAAGGTGCCATTGCTCATATTCCTGAAAACATAGACGACGCAAAAGCTGCAGCCCTTTTCGAAGGAGCACATTATGCTTTGGTTGATATCCGTGCAGCAAAAGTTCAGGCCGGACAAAACATCCTCATCAACGGAGGAACAGGAGCCATTGGATCTGCGGCTGTTCAAATTTGCAAAGCATGGGGTGCAAAAGTAACTGCAGTTTGTCATTCCGAACATATGGCAAAAGTGACAGCACTTGGTGCCGATAAAGTGATTGCATACGATCAAGAAGATTTTACTTCGGTTAACGAATCGTTTGATTTTATTTTTGATGCCGTTGGAAAAAGTTCTTTTAAAGCATGCAAGAAAATACTCGCCGAAAAAGGAATTTACATTTCCACCGAACTCGGACCGCGCAACGAAAACCCTTTTTTAGCCTTAACCGCACGTTTTCGTAAAGGGAAAAAAGTGCTGTTTCCCATTCCTTACCAAACCAAGGAAGACGCCATCTACTTTGCGCAATTGGCGAAGGAAGGAAAGTATTCTCCCTTGATTGATCGCATTGCAGCATTCCATGAAATTCCTCAGTTGTTTGACTATGTATTGAGCGGGAAAAAAATTGGGAACGTCATTATTCGTGTGAATGATATCTAGAACAAAGCACCGCGGATATAGAAAAAAATTTCCGAGAAATTAACAAACACATTAGCTGAACTACCGTTTTTGATAAGGATGAATCAATTGTAGCAGCTAACTTGCCTCTTCCGGACATGGTAGGAAAACATTCCCTATTTTTACAGGAATGGAAATCAATTACATCATTATTTTTTGCGTGCTGATGTTGATCGCTTATGTCTTCGATCTTACCTCTTCACGAACAAAAATTCCATCGGTTATTTTGCTGCTTGGACTGGGCTTTGGGATTCAGCAATTGACCCGATTCAATGGTCTATCCATTCCACAAGGTGAAAACATAGCCCTCGTTGAACGTTTCTTGATTATCCAGGTAATATTAACTTCCGCGGGTTGGATGATGCTTGATTTGATGTTCAGTAAAACCGAAACGAATAAATAGAAATTCTTTTATGGCCATGATGCGTTATTTGCTTATCCTTCTTGTTGCAACTTCTACTATGCTATCTTGCGGAACACCTCAAAAAGAGAAATCCGCCGGACCCGTTGAAGATCCCTGTGCTTATTGCTTGCTCGAAAATGCTCGTCCAAGCAGCTTAGGAAATGGTCCGTTCCTAAGTAAAACCAAACCTGCATTCGATTCGGTGCAACACCAAAAACTTGCGGACTATTTCAACCACAACCTCGACTCGGCATTTGTTTTGTGCGCCGAGAAATATCCTGAGGCAGAGGGATTGTCGAAAGCACGAAAAGATTCTTTACTCACTGCCATTCAACTTTGGTACACGTATTACAACATTGACCTGCCCGACACCATAAACTTTCCTAAAACGCCGGATGAACAAGGCAATTACGAGATGAATTTATCCATCGACACTGTGTTTTATTTGGATGCGGTTCAATACAGAAATTACCTCCATGCCCAATTTCATTTAGGCGATTCATTACTCGATTACCGCGAGATTCAATTGCGCAATTTATGTGCAGCTCTGTTAGGAAAAAAAGCAGAAGAGATAGACGATGCTATGCTCATCTCCGCTTTCTACCGCGGAAGACATTTATCGACCGATGCGTCCATTCAGCAAATTCGCATGACCGACAGCGCTTATGCAAAAGGCAGAATAAGGTACCATGAAATTGACCCGCAAAATTTCAAATAACCATTCTTTATTTTTTTAAAATGAAAAGTGGAGCTGATACTATCTTCAACTAAAATCTTAGTTGATGGTTCATCCTTTCCAGAAATTCGAACAAAAATGACCAACATTAGTTATACCAGAAACCTTGGCGTGGAAAAAAAACTCCTCAGTGCTTATGTGCGTTTGGAACGCAATACGTTTCTGCGCAAACTAAAACTGATTTGGATTTTGTTAATCTCGCTAATTGGCTTTATTGCGGGATTTCTGTTACAGCAGTATTGGTTGGCACAAACACTTGGCATTCTTTTTCTGATTTCAGGAAGCCTCATGTTCTTTTTTGTATTGCGTTTTAAACGTGTGGAATTGTTTTTTCATGCCCATTTGGAACGTCAGGCCAAAGATGGTCAGCCCGCCCGATTTGGCTACGACGCCACTTCCTGTGAAGTAGAAAACGCGGGTAAAATCAAACGTATTCCTTATGCTGCTTTGAAGTCTTATTTACTCCACCTCAATACCATTTACCTCTTCGATGAAAAAGGACTGTACGATTTGGTAAGCGCTGAAGTGATAGGTAATCCGGAACTCAGTGCCTTTGAATTCGCACTTAGTCAAGCCGGAGTAAAACGGAATTTTCCATCCTAGTTTCATCATCAAAAAGAAAATTCGTCGTAGAACAATACATATTGAAAATTTACTGAAAAAAAATTTTGCGCAACCAAATGGTTTCCTATATTTGCAACCAGATAGTTTCATATGGAAACCCGAAGAGACGTTTTTCAAGCCATTGCCGACCCCACGCGCAGAGCGATCATCACACTGATTGCGCTTCAGGCCATGACGCCAAATGCTATTGCCGAACATTTCGACATCAGCCGACAAGCCGTTTCCAAACACCTACGCGTGCTTAGTGAATGTGATTTGGTAAAACCCACGCAAAACGGAAGAGAAATTCATTACCAACTTCAGGTGAAAAAAATGAAAGAAGTCGACAAATGGCTGGAACAATTCCGACGCATCTGGGAAAAACGATTCGATCAACTGGATGATGTATTGGCACAACTCAAAAACCGAAAATAATGCGCACAGCACTTTTATTTGACTTCACCGTCGACAAAGAAAAAAATGCCGTAAAGGTCACACGCGAATTCGCTGCCGAGCGCAGTCTGGTTTGGGAAGCCTGGACCAATCCCGAAATCATGGATTTGTGGTGGGCACCAAAACCTTACCGCACCGTAACCACCTATATGGATTTGCGTCCCGGTGGTTATTGGTTGTATTACATGATCAGTCCCGAAGGACAAAAACATTATTGTCGGGCCGATTACAAAAGTGTACATCCCAAACACGCCTACAGTGGAGAAGATGCCTTTTGCAATGCAGAAGGAATCGTTGATGAATCCTTTCCGCGCTCCTTGTGGGACGTGCGTTTCGAAGGAGAAGGTGATACCACTACGGTGCACATCACCATCACTTACCAAACGCTCGAAGACCTCGAAAAAATTGTAGCGTTGGGCTTCAAAGAAAGATTCACCATGGCCTTGGGCAACCTCGATCAATACTTCGAAGAACGTTTTCGACTCATTGCTGCCATGCATAAAGGTCAGATGCCACGGGTTACCACCTACCTGAATTTCCCCGGAAACACCGAAGCTGCATTTTTATTTTACCGCGAAGTGTTTCAAACCGAATTCACCGCACCCGGCATTCAGCGCTTTGGCGAATTAACCCCGCAACCCAATCAGCCGCCGGTAGCCGAAAACCTGAAAAACATGGTGCTGCACGTTGAACTTCCCATCCTGGCCAATCATGTGCTCATGGGAACAGATGCACCAAAAGAAATGGGATTCACCGTAAGCCAAGGCAACAACATGCATATTTCGCTCGAGCCCGATTCGCGCGCGGAAGCAAAACGTTTGTTTGATGCTTTATCCAAAGGAGGAAAAATTGATATGCCCTTGCAGGAAATGTTTTGGGGAGCCTATTTCGGAAGCTTCAGCGATGCATTCGGCATCAACTGGATGATCAATTGCAGAGCGAAAAACTAAATGCAAAAAGGGAACTACATCGAGTTCCCTTTTTTACTTTTCAGCGACACATTACTTGCGCAATATTTTTTCAAGCGCTTTTCCTTTCGCCAACTCATCCACCAATTTATCGAGGTAGCGCACCTTGCGCATGAAAGGATCCGCAATCTCTTCTACTTTGTATCCGCAAATGCTTCCTTTGATTAAAGTCGCATTGGGGTGAAGCCTGGCACGCGAAAAAAATTCGGCGAAGTTTATTTTGTCGGACAATATCTGTTGCAATTCCTGCTCGGAAAAACCCGTGAGCCAGCAAATGACTTCATGCAATTCGCCAATGGTTCTGCCTTTGCGCTCCACTTTATTGACATAATGCGGATAAACCGATGCAAAACTCATTTGCGCTATACGTTGTTCCGAACTCAGAGCCATAACAATTACAAGCTTAATTTATGCTTCATCATCTTCTTTACGGTATCCTTCGTAATAATACGATTGCTCAATGCCTTTGAATAAAATCTCGCGGTTAAAAATATCCGCACTAAGATGCGCTTCGAGTAAAGTACGCAATTCAAGATCGTTGATTGGACTTCTTTCCATGGCTTGTAAATACAATACTTTGTCGACGTGTTGCCAGTCTACCACCTTTTGCAATCGTTCCCTCAACAGTAAATCGAGCCAAATCCGCATCGCCCTTCCGTTTCCTTCCAAGAATGGATGAGCAATGTTCATCTCTACATATTTTTCAATAATCTCCCGAAATCCGTGATCGGGCATTTGTTCAATTTTTACCAATGCTTCGGGTAAATACAATGCCGTAGTAAAACGAAATCCACCTTTGGAAATGTTTTGGGTTCTGATTTTACCGGCGAAATCATACAAACCGTCAAACAAAAAAGCATGAATCTGCTGTAGTCCCTTTGCAGTGCCAATTTCCATGCGACGATCTTCGCCCGATTCAAACAGGCGAAAAGCATTTTGCAAACTCAATTTGTCGTTGTTCTTCATGGCGGAAAGACCCTTTAAAATTAAGGAAAAAAGGCCTGAATACCATGGAAATTCTGCAGGACCAAAAGCCTCAAAAGCAATAAAAAAATACCCAAATAAAATTTCAATATCTTGTCCTAATGAAGCAAAAACTGCCATGAAAACACCCAGCGAACGCACCTGCACATACCTATGTGAAAAGCAGCGATTGTCCGACTTGCCCAACCTGCGAAAAAGAACGCCTCTCGCAAAGCAGTGTGTTTGAAACACTCGCCGCACCGGCACGACGCGCATTGGAACATCATGACATTCATCGTCCCGAAGATTTGTGCGCCTACCATGAAAAAGAAATCTTAAGATGGCATGGCATGGGACCAAGCAGCATCCCCAAACTCAAAGCCATTTTACAAAAAGCCGGACTGCATTTTAAAGAAAACTAAGCCTTAGATGCTCCATAACCGGAAGCTCAAAAAGTATCAAAACTTGCAGATTTTACAAGTTTTGATAATTTATAAAAATGAAACTTCCAACTATAATATTGAATAACAATTATTTAAATATATATCGGTTACAATCAATTACTCAGCCTCCGAAAAATCAAAACCCAAGAGCCATTGAAAAACATTGAGGTGGCGAATGCCGTTTCTTTGTTCCGGAAAAGATTCGGTGCTTAACAAAAACTTCGGGTAATGGTCCTTGATTTGTTCCAATGCACCAAACTCACGCTTGCCGGTTTCTTCGGATGAAAGTTGCCAGCACACCTGAAAATACACCAAATCACCGGTGGGTGATTTACAAACGAAATCCACTTCGGCATTGCGCGAGGAGCCTGTCCATACTTTGTAATTCCGCCGCAACAATTCCAGAAAAACAACATTTTCGAGCAAGTGTCCGCGGTCCGTACTGCGCTCTCGCCCAATAAACACGTGCCGCAGACCGGGATCTACCAGGTAGTACTTTTCGAGGGTGGCGAGTTGCTTTTTGCCTTTGATGTCGAAACGATGCACTTTATAAAACACAAAACTCGACTCAAGGTAGTGCAGGTATTTCTCGACAGTAGCATGGTGCACCTGTTGTTGATCTTGTTTCAAGGCTTTGGCAATTCCGGATGGAGAAATCGGACTTCCTAAATTACCTGCCAAAAAACGAATGACATTGCCAAATGCACGCTTATCGTTGATTTGAAACCGCAGCATAATGTCCTTCTCTACCACCGTATTGACGATGGCTTGCAGGTATTCATAAACTTTATCGTATCCGCCCTTGCGCAAAGAAACGCCTTTGGGTAGCGATGTTTCGTTGACATATTCGTAAAACAAAGCCTCGAAATTGAGGTATTTGTTTTGCGTTTCGAAACCACGCGCCGTAAGGTATTCTTTAAAGGAAAAAGGCAAGATGGAAACCTCAATGTAACGTCCGCTCAAAAGTGTGGCCAATTCACTACTTAATAAAAAAGCATTGGAACCCGTGAGGTAAACATCAACACCCATGGTAACATACAAACCATCTACCAGGCGCTCAAACTCCGGAATGTTCTGCACTTCGTCGAGAAAAATGTAATTGCTTTTTCCCTTTTGCAGTTTCGCTTTGATCTCGAAATAAAGATCCTCCCAGCTTTTACCCAGATAGGCTTCGGGCAATTCGAAATTGTAAAATTGAATACAACGTTTTCCGACACCCTCTTCCAACAAGCGAAGGCGAAAAAGTTCCAACAAAGTAGATTTTCCTGAACGACGTAAGCCACTCACGACTTTGATTAAATCATGGTCCTTGTACGACCACAATTTATCCAAATAAGCCTCCCTATCGGTGAACTTCTCCATGAGACTAAATTACGAAAAAGTATCAAAACTTGCAGATTTTACAAGTTTTGATAATTTAAAGGCACTTGTCAAAAGCTAAAATAGTGGCACAAACACTTGTTTTTCAACGCTTTCAAGCCATTTTCCAAAAAGCCGAAAAATCCGGAATTACAAAAAAGAAAAAAATCTACCTAAAAAAGCGCTTGCTGAAAAAACCTAAAAACGGCGCATGCTAAACATTCGGTGGACGCAAAAAAAGAGGGATAGAACTGCTACAATTCCTCCATCCTTTTCGTGCTAAGCTTTGCCGAAATGTCATCGGCACTCCTTTCATTTTTCAAACAAAGTCAAATGCAAGGGAAATTTGACTCATGCGAATTTTAACCCTTCTCTTAATTTTTGTTGTACTGCAAAGTTCGGCGCAGGTGCTCGATAATTTTCCGCAAATCAACAGCGGAGGAACCGTGTATGCTTTAGTGGAAGATAGCGTAAACAACATCATTTACGTAGCAGGCGATTTTACATCCATCGGCGGACAAAGCAAAACAAAGCTTGCTGCCATCAACATGTTTGGCAATACCGTCATCAATGCTTTTAGTCCCATCACTAGCATGAACGGTAAAATTCTGTGCATGGCTATTTACGGCAATTGGTTGTACATCGGTGGCGACTTCGATCAGATCAACGGAAACACCGCATTGCCTTATTTGCAGCGCATCAACTTGAGCACCGGAACCATCGACCAAAGCTGGAATATCGGTCCGAACAATGTGGTGCACGACCTCCTCATCCATGGAACAGCTTTGTATGCCGCCGGAACAGGCAATATCCTCTACCATCCCATAACTTCCGAAACCAGAGAAGGAATAGCCAAAATAGATGCCAATACCGGACAATTGCTCCCTTATGATCCCACCGGAAATCCGGCCAATGCATTAGCCGCCGGAAATTTTGATGTGCGCAAAATCCTCATCGATCAAAACCACTTGTATGCCTTTGGAAATGGATTCTCCTGGACCGCCGACGGCATCATCGCCTTCGACTTGAACACGAGTTTAACGTTGAATACGTTTACACCTTCGTTTACTTACGATGCTGTTATAGATGCTTGCATAGTAGACAACGAAATCTACCTTGTCAACTCCAGGTTCTGGCCTTCTGCTTATGGCTTGGTGCGCATTGAAAAATCGAGTGGGAATTATATTGGCGGGATTGCAGGGATGGGTACCGGAGTTAAAACAATTAGCTCTTATGCCAATCAAATATTTATTGCAGGAAATTTTACCGCGCCAAATGCAAATACATCTGCATCATTAGCGATTTGGAACCATAACACACAAACATTTGTAAACTGGCAACCAAATCCGAATTGTGGCTTTGGAGATGTAGCATCAGTGCATGTCAATCGAAATCGATTATATGCAAGTTCCAACTGCTTAAATTCAATTTCAGGAAATACGCGTGTCGGAATTGCGAGATATTGCTTGCCACCACATCCGACAGGCACTATTATTGGAAGCGATGTCAGTATTTGTCCAAACCAAATTGGATTGCCCTTTTCAATTTCAGATGTTCCTTATGCCAACTACTATGTATGGAATTTTTCAGGAAGCGGAATTACACTCACAGGAAGTGGAGCATCCATTTTTTTGAACGCAAACAATACACCAACAAGTGGAACATTAACCGTTACTCCATATAGTGCCTGCCTGGCCGGAATACCATCGAGTATTGCCATTAACGTAGATCCTGTTCCTCATTCCTTTGCGGGTAATGACTCCAGTTTAACATGTACCAGAACTACATTAACATTAAACGGCCAATCCAATACGTCAAACACAAGCTTCCAATGGGAGCTTCCAAATTCTACAAGTCAAAATGGAAATTCACTCATCATTACTGAACCGGGGCAATACACTTTTATTGTAACTGATTTAAACAATGGTTGCATTTCGGAAGATGTTTGTTCGATTTCACTTGATACAACCAGACCAACACTTCTTTTACCGGTTGGTCCGTTTGACCTCACCTGCAGAGATACAACGCTTTTTTTGTTGGGCAACTCATCAACACCTAACACCCAATTGCACTGGAGAAAATCTACCGGAGAA
>JBIKKU010000306.1:0-3982 GCA_044360245.1 Flavobacteriales bacterium
ATCACAGAGGTATTCAGATTGCTGCCTTTCCGGATCGTAAACAATGCCACCCTGACGCGCACTGGTGTAAATCAAACGATCGGGTTCACCATTCCAATACGTTACTCCAAAATTTGCAGTTCCTTTATTGATGGTAGCAGTGTCGAGCATGTGCACTTTCACTTCTTGCTTCACATTGTTGATGTCCTTTGCAAAAAAGCACCCTACCATGTCGCGCTCGGCACAGTTGGTGAGAGAGTCCGTTTTGCCATCGCCTTGAACATAAGATTCAAAATGCACTACAGCTGAATCGTAATTTTTGATTTGCATGTATGCGTATCCAAGGAAATAATTGTCTTCAGGATATGATCCGGTTTTTGTGCTGCGTCCAAACCATCCAACTGCGTGATTGTAGTCGAAGGATTTTTTATAACACATGGCAATTTGATGCAATACATAATGCTCAAGCGGAACGGTCAGATTTTTATTCTCTGCCATTTTTTGTGTGAGCTTCTGATTCACCAGTTCTGCTTCGTAAGGACGAACCTGAATTTCCATGACGCTGGTATCATCGAGCACTTTCATGTAATAATTCAAAGCAGAAAAATAATCCTGGGCTTTGTAGTATTTATCGGCATAACCCAGCCAGATTTTCTTGGATTGGGCCAGCGAAAACAACGATGTGGTGACAAATAGTATGGTAAAAATTCTTTTCATGGCAATCAGAGGCGTGGACAGATTTTGTAGTCTTTACGTGATGGTTTCTTTTGAATGTAAGTCAGCGAAAATTCAATTCCGCCTTTTCCGTTCGATGCAGTGGTCAATGATGAAGTATTGATATCGTAACCGATTTTTCCGGTGAAATTTCCGTGACGGGCACCAAGGGAAACAATGGCAGCATCTTTATTACGGTATACCAATCCACCTAATAACAATACTTCAGAACTGCGCATAAAATAACCAAAATCACAAGCTAAGGTTTGCTCACGTGCTGTGGTTTGAAACATCAGCAATGCTTTTGGAATCAGGTAAAACAATTCGGTGATGTTGATTCGCGTTCCGGTGTGGATGTAGTGACGCATTTTTTGGTTGTTGTCGCCACCGAAAAATGTTTCTTCCGACATCAATAAGTTAAATGCAGAATATCCAAAAAACGGATTCAATCGACTTTGCTGACGGGCATAATAATACAAAGCTCCGGCACTAAGTTGTGGTACCACAATGGCGCGCGATTCGAACGTTTCTCCTGAAGGAAGCGTGTTGTTAAAACCACCTCCGTTAATATTGGTGTATTGATTATCGAAGGTGTACAATTGGTACTCCGTAGATTTTTGTGTAATGCCTGCTTGCAAACCAAAAGAGATGTTATGGTTTTTATTGGCGTCAATCGGTAGTGTATATCCTGCAGAGGCCATTGCATTGAAGGCATTGTAATTTCCAATACCTGCACGCATGTTCAACAATTGCAATCCAAATCCCCATTTACCCAAAGGTAAATCGAAACTCAGCAAAGAAGTGTTGTAAGGTTTGTAGTTGACTGCTCTCCATTGGATGCGTTGTTGCGCATGCAATCTCCAATCGCCTTCGAAAACACCGGTCATGGCAGGATTCAAAAACAATGGTGCAGCATCGTACATGGAAAGGTGAAAATCTTGTGCGCGAACCACAACATTTGCACTTAAAAAAGTAAGTATCAATAAAAACTTCTTCATACACATCATCTTAATAAGGTGACATCACCAGTAAGGTTGACAAATCTTCCGTTGGTAATCTCCACATCCACAACCCAGGTGTAAACTCCCACAGGTTGAGGTTCTCCATTAAAGGTTCCATCCCATCCTACGTTTTCATCCTGAGAAGAGAAAATCAATTGTCCCCAGTTGTTGTACACTTTGAAATCAATGGCTTTAAACGGACCACCACGAACACGGAAGACATCGTTTTCACCATCGCCATTCGGACTAAACGCTGTTGGAACAGCAGGCATCAAAGTCACCACCTGAACATTACGCGCAGAGTCGGTACAACCGTTGGCATCTGTTACAACCAGAATAACATCGTAATCACCACCGTTCGCATAATTCTGAATGGGGTTCTGAACATTCGATCCGGTGGAATCACCGAACAACCAAGTCCAACCAATGATAACACTATTTGGAGAAGTTGATAAATCGGTGAATTGCACATCTTCCAGGGCAAGCACAGGATTTGGTGTTGCACTGAAATTCGCATCAGGACGCTGTAAAATGCTTACCGGAATCATCACGGTATCCGAACATCCTAAAGCAGAAGTTACTTCGAGGGTAACAATATAGGTGCTCGTTCCGGGGAATACATGTGTCACAATTTGTTGTCCGTTTGCAACACTAGATCCATCACCAAAATCGTAAGTCCAGTCAATAACATTACCGGAAGAAATGAAGGAGTTGTCGGTGAAGGTAACGGGAGCGCCTTCGCAAGGACCATCAACCAGAAAGCTTGCAACAGGATTCGGATTAACCGTTACGCTTTGCACCACGGTATCTTTACAACCATTGCTGGAAGTTGCGATTAATGTCACATTGTAAGTTCCGCTTCCTGCATAAGGATGCACTGGATTGTTGGTAATGGATGTCGTGAAATCTCCAAAATCCCATAACCACTGATTGATCGTTCCAACAGTAGTTGTAGAAAGGTCGGTAAAGGGCATGTTACTTCCTGCACAAGCTGCTGTATTGGAAAATGCTGCTGTTGGTGAAGGAATAAACACGATGGAGATGGTGTCAATATCCGGATTACAACCTCCATTGTTGGTGGAAGTGAGGATAAGGTTTACGCCACCATTCGTAACATCTAATGCCGATGGTGCATAGGCTGTCGTGGTAAGATTAGGTGAAGGATTAAATGATCCAGTTCCTGTTGAAGTCCATGTTCCGGTATTGGTCACACCTTGAATAACACCATTGAGTTGAACCAATTCATTGTTACAGAAAGCCTGATCTGTTCCTGCATTTACGCGAGGCGGATCGGCAAAGAATAAGGTGAGTGTGTCGCTTTGTGCAGGACAGATAGATGCATTGGTAGTCAGAATAATTTGAATCGATCCGGCGGTGGTGTCAATTGGACTAACCGTATAAACCGTATTGATCAAGGTAGCATTGGCGATAGAACCTGCACCATCAGTTGACCATGTTGGAGAATATCCTGCGGTCATAGTTCCTGAAAGATTTACGGTTCCGATGTTCGCACAAACAGAATCAGATGTAGTAATATCCACCGTTGGAGCACCAAGGAAAGTGATTTGTATGGAATCGCGCACTGCATTGCAATTTCCATTGTTGGTCGATTCTAAAGTGAGGTAAATGGAACCTGCAAGCGTATCCAAAGGATTGATAAAATACTGTGCATTCAATTGAGTCCCGCTTGGAGAGAAAGCACCGGCAGCAGAGGTTGTCCAGATACCTGTTGAGGTCGGACCATTAATTATCCCGTTCAAATTCACTATGGTTTCGCTGGAACACAAAACCAAATTAGATCCCGGATTTACAGTAGGTGCATCCGTGAAATAAATGACTACGGTGTCCTGATCGTTAGGACAAGCAAAGAAACTTCCTGCTGAAGTAAGCACCAATAACAAACTATCTTGTGTGATGTCGGCAGGTGAAGGAGTGTAGGTTGTAGAAAGCGCTCCTGAATTGCTGAAGGCTCCACCGTTTCCTCCCGACCAACTTGCACCGGCTGCATAAGCCAATGTACCTGCAATGGGAATACTAGCAATATTGTTTTTGCAATACGTGTTACCTAATCCTGCATCAACTAGTGGGGATTGGATAAAAGATACACGCACCGAATCGCGAACGGGTTCACAATTTCCGGTTGATTCAAGCACAAAGTCAACAAAGCCTTGCGCATAATCCGAAGCACTGGGTTGGTAAGTAGTAACAAGGTTTGTCGGCGCATTGAGTGTTCCACCTCCATTGAGCACTGACCATTGTCCGGTTGTTGCTCCACCTGTTACGGAACC
>JBIKKU010000307.1:0-3966 GCA_044360245.1 Flavobacteriales bacterium
TCATCTCCATCACATATCATCAACAAGTCTCCAGAGGCGTCTTTAAGCAATTCCAAAAAATTAAATCTACCTGTTGCTCTTCCGTTAATATACATGACGTTGGCGCGGTCGCGAATAAAATGACGGATCAGGCTTGGGTATTTTTCTTGAAATGTTGCACAAATCTCGGTCGTGCCGTCAGAACTACCGTCGTCTCCAATCAATATCTCCCATTTTTCAGAAAACTTTTGCGCAACAATGCTTTCAAGACATTGGCGAATAAACGGTCCATGGTTATATGTCAAAACTAAAACCGAAACTTTCATGATTTGTTCTCCCAAGGAAAATTCTTACGAGTTGTTTTGACATTCAAAAAGCTAGTCAACACGGGAAAATCGTCAGAATTTGACACGTTTATGGATATAAAAGATTCAGGAATGGATTGAAAATAATGTCTTACCTGAGCTTCATGGGTTTGATAAAATCGGATTAAGCAATCTCTGTTGTAAGGATCATTTTCGGGTGTATTGTATATCCAACGGTTGGCGAGATAGGCTCTGCCTTTAAAAATATAATTGGCATTTTTTAAATCGTCTACAGTAGGAACGCGCTGTCCATCCGCAAAAATAGTGGAATGAAATCGTATCAGCGAATCCGCCCATTGTTCGGCAGAATCTCTCAATGTGAGTATAAATTTTGCATCCGGGTAATGCCCATGCAAAACTTGAAATGTATAAGGCAATCCAAATGGAACATCCTGAAATGCATCGGCAGTTTTGGTTAACTGAAGAATAGGATCAAAATCGCGTTTATACCAATTCTCCAACAACTTCTCTCCTTGTCGTTGATTCCCCATTCTAAAACCAAACTCTTTAAGCAAAACATCCATGGTAGTAGTTCCGGTTTTTCCCAGACCTATCACAAAAATTTTTTGCTTCTGTTTTGATTTTAGAAAAGAAAACATGGTCTTATCTTTTTTTTGCATTCAACAAAACCATAAGGATGTGTTTTGCTTCCAATTGACCATCAGCTGATAAAAGAAAATCAACACCTGCTGTAAAATAACCTTGTTGAGATAGAATTTCAGTTAAGGTTTTCCTCATCGCATTATCCTCTATACGTAAAGCGAAAAACGCATCCCCTGTGGTAATGATGGAGTCTTTGCCTAAACTGTGACTTAAAATTAATGCCGTAAGTTTTTCTTTAATCAACTGTTTTTCCTTTTGCGATGCATCGATTGCTTCGAGCGACAAAAGCGCCATTCCGGCTTGGATTTCTGACATCCTTCCGTTTCCTGTAAATGGAATTTCAACAGGCTTACCTGCACCATAACTACTTCTGATGTTCCTCAACTTCGCAGCCAAATCATCATCGTTTGTTACCATACAAGCACCTTCACCACCATTTACCAATTGTCCTTGTTGAAATGAAAACAATTCAACCATTCTGAATTTTCCATTTACTTCAGATTGGTAAGATTTCCAATGATTATCCGAAAGCAACACCAAATCATTTTGACCATCATTACAAACTTTCATCAAGGTTTTAACATCTGTTGCATTTCCCAAAGCGTGAAAACCAAAAACAGTTTTTTTATTAGAACCAAGCAAAGCATCTCCCGAAATTTTATTCCCGGAAAAAACATCCTGATGATAAACATTTTCCGCAATACCCATTCGATGTAGCGCATTCTTCAAATAAAGGGGATGGCAATCGGGAACTAAGGCTTCGCTATTTTCGCCAAGAGCAAGCAAAGTTATAAGCAAGGCTATATCACAGTTGGTCATTACAACTGCATTTCGAACGCTAAGGTTTTGCTGGATTTTCAATTCCAATGCATTGGTCAACGGACCTTGATTGGTATAATATTTTCTCTTCCAAATTCCTTCGATCATTTTCCGAACACTCTCGGTATCGGGGTAGCGATAATGTGTATTTGTTTCCATAGCTTATCCGTTCAAATTCGCTAATCTTCCCAGAATTTCCTGCTGGTTTTCATAAATGAACTTCAGGTAATCCACAACCACAGTTACATCTTCAACTTCCATAAAATCGCCGCAGGGCATAAGGACTCTTGTATTCATCAACACATTGGTATTGGTCATATCTCCGGTAATGGTGGGATATACCGATTTCTTCAGGTGAAGAGGCGGAAAGTAATTTGGACGAACTACCATATTTTCCTTTTGCAAAATGGTCAACAATTGATCCCGACTGATCAACCAATTGCCGCAAAGCTCAATAATGATATTCTTAAAACTTCTGCGCTCACTACTGCTGTATTCAACCAATCGTGCTCCTTCGAAATGTTGAAGCTGATTTAAATAGGCTAGAAAAATTTGCTTGTTTTTCTCAACTTGTCTAGGCACATCATCCAAACTGGCCAGAGTCATTGCTGCATGAGGTGCAGGTAAGTGTGCATTCATACCGGGAGAAATCCGGTTTCCAATACGATCTACTCCCTGGTTTTTGGCAATGTGTAATTTTTGATTTATGGCATCATCCTGAGTGGTGATATATCCTCCTTCAAAACCATTTAAAAATTTACTGGCATGCATGGAGAAAACTTCCGTTCCCCATGCTCCGGTTGGTTTTCCTTTGTATTCGGCATAAACAGATTCCACCGAATCAAATAATACGGGAATGCCATATTTTTCGCCTAAGGCCAACATTCCATTTACATCTGCAAGATGAACTATGGGATGCGGAACAAGTAACAACGCGGTATTGGCATTGATGCAAGATTCAGCAGCCGAAACCGACATGGCAGCAGTTTCCGGCTCAACATCGCAAAAATGCGGAACCATTTTTAACCAAGCTGCAATATCCGCCATCCTTCTATAGGTCATGGAGGGCATAATGATTTCAGTCTTTCCGGGCAACTTGAGCGTGTCGATTGCCAATACCAAAGCCCATAATCCGTTGACCATGGAAATGCAATGTTTGGACTGATGCCATTGCGATAACCTTTCCTCAAATAGTTGAACGACCTGTGCATCGGAAGAAAGATTTCCTCGAAGCAAATCAGGCTCCAAATAAGACCAAAACCTTTCTAGATCCGGTTGAATTAAATTAGATGTTGATCTCGGAATTGCAAAGGCCTTTGTACCACCAAATAGAGCGAGTTCGTCAACTTTCATAACTCATTAACGGCTTAGAACCACATCAAATCGATAATGTGCGGAATAAAAACTTTCAGGCATATAAACAAATTCAATATTCCATCCTGTTTTAGCTGCCAATTCACGAAACTCTTCCTCAGTCCACCAAATACCAATAGCGCTCTGGGTATCGTGAATCAATTTGGAGTAATCGATGTCCTTATAAAAAAATTTATCTGCCCTATTTTTGTCAGGAATATTTCCAATATAGAACCTGGAAACATTAGGGAATTTGGTAAACAATTTTTGCAATACATTTTCTGCCACCTCTCTTTCGAAGTATGAAAACACGCCGTAACATAGTGCTTTTGTATATTCCGAATTTGCAGCGACCTGATTCATGTATGCATTCGCTTCACCAACCTCAAAAGTAAAATCTTCCTTTTCAAAATTCTTTTTGGCTACATCTACTAAAAATTCGGAAAAATCAACACCGTGGTATTTTTTCATGGAGGAGAACATGAGCATGGATAAAGCCCCATTGCCACAACCTAAATCAAACATGACATCCTCCGGTTTTAGTTGAAGGTGTTTGACAATAGATTCCACAATCATATTGATCTGTTCTTGCGGAACCGGTTTACCATTTACTGTACGTTTCACCTGTGCAAAAAAATCGTTCGGATCACAGGACTTTGGAAATTCTTTGTGGATATAATCTTTCATAGTTCTTAAACAAACTGATAATCATCAATCAACCTTAGGGCATCTTGCGGGGAGTTAAACATAAGCACATCCAATATGGATAAACCAGGTTCAAACCTACCAATACGTTGTATGTAAGGTACTAAATTATTCTTGAGAAATTTTATTTCTATTCCATTAG
>JBIKKU010000308.1:0-3962 GCA_044360245.1 Flavobacteriales bacterium
ACGGCATATTTCTTTCCGCCGGAAAGGAGTTGATTTTTTTCTTTTACCTCCTGAATGGTGTGAGCATCCACTACCAAATCCATCGGCACATGATTCTCCAGAATACCTTCCTCGAGCAAGCTTGCAACGATTCCTTTTGGTTTTCTCTCTGCCATGCCTTAAATATATTCATTGCCTGAAAATAAAAAACCCCGTTTCTGTTAAGAAACGGGGCATTTTAGGTATTTGACTGAAAAAGAGGATTATTTTTTCTCTCCTTTTTCGAGTTCATTTTTAAGGTTTGCAAGTGCATCGATGTCACCCAAAGTGGTTTTTTCAATGCTGGAATTGATGTCTTTCACAGCTTTTGAAGTTCCGCCTTGTGCAGTTGTTTTCTTCGCAGCACCACGAGCAGCGCCTTTTTTAGCGTCCTTCTCGTCTACAGCATTCTCATCGAATGTGCGGGTATGCGATACAACGATCTTCTTACCTTCTTTATTGAATTCGATAACCATGAAGTTGAGTTTGTCTTCAACTTTTGCATTCGAACCGTCTTCTTTACGAAGTTGTTTTGAAGGAGCGTAACCTTCAACACCATAAGGAAGTGCGATGGTTGCAGCTTTGTCGTTCATGTTCACAACAGTTCCTTCATGTACAGAACCTTCAGAGAAAATGGTTTCGAATACATCCCATGGGTTTTCTTCGAGTTGTTTGTGACCAAGGCTCAAGCGACGGTTTTCTTTGTCGAGTTCGAGAACAACAACATCGATTTTGTCACCTACTTTACAGAATTCAGAAGGATGTTTCACCTTCTTGCTCCAGCTCAGGTCGCTGATGTGGATCAAACCATCAATACCTTCTTCGAGTTCAACAAATACACCGAAGTTGGTGAAGTTGCGAACTGTGGCATTGTGACGTGAATTTGCAGGGTATTTGCTTTCGATTTCAGCCCATGGATCCGGTTTGAGTTGTTTCATACCGAGGGACATTTTACGCTCTTCGCGATCGAGTGTCAATACAACTGCTTCTACAGTATCTCCAACTTTGAGGAAATCTTGTGCAGAACGCAAATGCTGACTCCAGCTCATTTCAGAAACGTGGATCAATCCTTCTACACCTGCAGCAATCTCAACGAATGCTCCGTAGTCAGCCAATACCACAACTTTTCCTGAAACTTTATCGCCCACTTTAAGCTCTGCGCTGAGTGCATCCCAAGGATGTGAAGTAAGCTGCTTGAGACCAAGTGCGATACGTTTTTTGTCGTCGTCGAAATCGAGGATAACCACATTGATTTTCTCGTCGAGTTTCACGATCTCTTCAGGATGGTTTACACGGCCCCAGCTGAGGTCGGTGATGTGGATAAGTCCGTCTACGCCGCCGAGGTCAACGAATACACCGTAAGAAGTGATGTTCTTAACGGTTCCTTCGAGCACCTGACCTTTTTCAAGACCGGAAATGATTTGTTTTTTCTGTTCTTCGAGTTCAGCTTCGATAAGCGCTTTATGCGATACCACAACGTTTTTGAATTCGTGGTTGATTTTAACCACTTTGAATTCCATGTTTTTACCAACAAACACATCGTAGTCGCGGATAGGCTTAACGTCGATTTGCGAACCAGGCAAGAAGGCCTCGAGTCCGAATACATCCACGATAAGACCACCTTTGGTGCGGCACTTCACGTAACCGGTAATCACTTCGTCTTTCTCAAGCGCTTCGTTTACGCGTTCCCATGCATGGAACATACGTGCTTTCTTGTGCGAAATGATCAGCTGTCCTGCTTTATCTTCAGTTGATTCAACAAATACAACTACAGTTTCACCCACTTTAAGGTTTGGATTGTAGCGGAATTCGCTCAGGGGAACTACACCCTCTGATTTGTACCCGATGTTGATGACCACCTCTTTTTTGGTGATAGCCACCACAGAACCATTGGTTACTGCTTTTTCGGTTACGGCATTTAAGGTATCCTCATAACGCTTACCCATCGAGTCTTTCTCGTTGGAAGAGTAGATGTTACCTTTGTCTGAATAAAGATCCCAGTTGAAATCCGGATCTGATGCAACGACTGTTGCGTTTGATTTGTTTGCCATGTTGGCTTTTTACTTGTATCCCACCGTCCTGACCGGCAGAAGAAATTAGACATGTTTTGTCAGGAAAAACATCCTTTTCTTTAAAGGACTGCAAAGATAGTCAAATTCCGGACAATAAAGCATTTCAACAGTGAAAATCCGGAATGAAAATTTCGAACCTTTCCTTAAGCCAAACGTTTCATAGAAAAACCAAAAGCATGGAAGACCGGATAACGCTCTTGTACATCCTGCTACCCGCAGTGGTTGTGGGTTTGGTAACCTATCTCATCATCAGAAGTTTCCTGCAAAATCAGTTGGAAAAACACAAAGCCGAGCTAAGGCAGGAACTGGTGAAAAGTGTCCTCCCCACCCGATTGCAGGCCTATGAAAAATCGGTTTTGTTTCTCGACCGTATTTCCCCTTCGAACCTTATCATGCGGGTTTACAAAAACGGGATGAGTGCCAAACTGTTGCATGCAGAACTTCTGGAATACATTCGGGAAGCCTACGAAGACAACATGGCACAACAAACCTACGTCAGCGATCCCGCCTGGATGGTGCTCCGTTCGGCAAAGGAAGAAACCGTGCGCATCATCAACATTGCCGCTGCATCCCTGCCACACGATGCTACAGGACCCGAACTTTCTGCAGCCATCTATACCGAAGGGGAAGGATTTGAAAAGTTACCAACAGATACGGCGATTGAGTATGTCAAGGGAGAACTCGATAAAATGATCCGCGATTGTGTATAAGAATGACAGAATGTCGCTCATTTTACACTGGTATGGTTTTGGCGCATGGTGATGAAAATTCTATTTTTGAACGAAATCAATATAACATTATGGCAACTGAAATTACAGACGCAAACTTTGAAGAACTTGTTTTAAAATCCGATAAGCCGGTAATGATTGACTTCTGGGCTGAATGGTGTGGTCCTTGCCGCATGATTGGTCCGGTAGTTGAAGAAATGTCGAAAGAATACGACGGAAAAGCACTCATCGGAAAAGTAAATGTGGATCACAACCCCGGAATCGCTCAGCGTTTCATGATTCGCAATATTCCAACCATTCTCTTCCTGAAAAATGGCGAGATCGTTGACAAATCTGTTGGTGCTGTGCCCAAGGCTCAACTGACCGACAAACTGAACAAACAACTTTAATTGTTTAGCACTTTGCAATGGAATTCCGGGTACATCCCGGAATTCTTTTTTATAGCATGAGCAGCATCGACAAACATCGTACAGAGCCCTTTGGGAACCTGGAGTTTATGGCCAAACAAGTGGTGGAAGGATTCATCACAGGTTTGCATAAAAGTCCGTTCCATGGCTTTTCCGTTGAATTTGCCGAGCACCGTTTGTACAATACAGGAGAATCCACCCGACACATCGATTGGAAACTCTATGCGAGAACAGACAAGCTTTTTATCAAGCGCTACGAAGAAGAAACCAACCTGCGCTGTCAGGTTATTATCGACACTTCTTCTTCGATGTTTTTCCCGGAAGTCGCGCCAAAAGGCCAATACAACAAAATCGGTTTCTCCATTCATGCTGCAGCAGCACTCATCGAACTTTTACGCCGCCAACGGGATGCCATCGGAATATCGATGTTCTCGGATGAATTGGAGTTGCATACGCCTGCCAAATCGAGTTTTTCGCACCAGAAGTACCTGTTTGCTGAACTTGAAAAGCATTTGTATCAGTTCCAACCGGCCAAACCACATAAAACACGTGCTGCAACTGCCTTACACCGTATAGCCGACGCGATTCACAAACGTTCTTTGGTGGTCATATTCAGCGATATGTTTGAAACGGCGCAAGAACTTGAAGAGGTTTTTTCCGGATTACAACATTTGCGTCATAATAAACATGAAGTGATTTTATTTCATGTGACCGACAAAAAATTCGAGCAGGATTTC